>CAZFTH010000128.1:0-4568 GCA_964521745.1 uncultured Peptostreptococcaceae bacterium | reverse complement strand
TTGAAAAAGTAGGGCTGCTGGATAGAAAAGATCATTTTCCATCTCAGCTATCAGGTGGTCAGCAGCAAAGAGTTGCCATAGCTAGAGCGCTAGCAAAGAATCCTGAAATCCTACTTTGTGATGAGCCTACAGGAGCTCTTGATTCAGTTTCTAGCAGAGAGGTTATTCGCATACTTAAGGAATTTTCCAGAAGCTTTGAAAAAACAGTTATAGTTATCACTCACAATGCATCCATAGCTCAGACAGCTGATAGGGTTATGTATATAAAGGATGGAAAGATTGAAAAGGTAGAGGTAAATAAAAATCCTATACCTGTAGAGGAGATAGTGCTATGACTCTATACAAAAAGCTATTTAGGGATTTGATGGAGCATAAAGGTGCTAATATAGCGGCTATAGTGGTAATAGCTATAGGGCTGATGATGTACGCTGCTTTTGCCATGGTAATGCAGACTCTAGAGCTTTCTATAGATAAATTTTACTCGGATAGCAAGTTTCCTGACGGATTTGCGACTGTGCTTACTATGCCAAAATCCAAGATAGCTGATATCAAGGAAATAGAAGGAATAGACCAGGCGGAGGGAAGGCTAAGAGAGGATATAAGAATAGCTGATAATTTTGGAACCTTTTCCACAGAGCCCAAGTATTTAAGGCTAGTGAGTTCAAATACCTCTGTAGGCACCTATATAATAGAAGAAGGAAAAACTCCTAGACCAGGCTATATGGAAATTGTAATTGACCCTATGTTTGCAAATGCAAATGATTTAAAGGTAGGAAACAAGATTCCAGTTATCGCCTATGGAAAAAATGTAGACTTAACTATCAGTGCTATAGGAAGAAGCGCAGAAAATGTCTATGCACTTAGGAATTCATCAGAAATTTATCCAGACCCAATAATATTTGGGGTAGGATTTATGGATATCACATCTTTAGAAAAATTAACAGGAAAAGGATACTATACAAATGTAGTGTTTACTATAAAAGACGATGCAGATTTTGACTATATAAAAAGAACGATAGAAAGAGAGCTAAGACCCTATGGATTTATATCTATAGTAGAAAAGAAGGATCAAGAAAGCAATCTGCTTCTTACCAATGAAATGAAACAGCTTGAGGTCTCATCAACTATGCTTCCTCTAGTATTTCTAAGTGTTTCCTCTATGATTTTGTATATCATGATAAAGAGGATAGTAGAGCAGCAAAGAGGGCAGATAGGAATCCTAAAAGCCTTTGGATATTCTTCGCTTAGCATTAGGATGCACTACACTAGCTACTGCATAGTGATAGGACTGCTAGGAGGTATAATTGGAGGACTGTTTGGCCTAGTATTTTATCAGCCACTTATGTCTCTTTACATGATGTTTTTTAATATGCCTATCTTAGAGGGACAGATATTAGTTTCTTATTTGTTTAGAAGTATAGCTATTTCAGTTGTATTTGCTATATTTGCTGGTTATAGAGGAAGTACTCAGGCTCTGCTTTTATCACCTAGTGAAGCTATGAGAGAGAAAGAGCCTGTGCTTGGAAGTCGCTCGCTATTTGAAAAAATACCTCTATTATATAAGGCTTTGACTACAAAAGGCAAAATGGCTCTTAGAAATATATCTAGAAATCCAGCAAGAAGCTTTTTTGTATTTGTAGGGATAGCATTTACTTTTACGCTTTCAGTTATTCCGTGGACCTTTATGGGGCAAGTCGATTCCATGCTTTTTGAGCGTTATGACGATGTGGAAAAATACGATGTAAAGGTAGCCTTATCTGATTTAAATGCTTTGGAAAGCGTAGAAACAGAGCTTACTAGGCATAACGAAGTTTACAGGGCAGAAGGAATGCTTGAGATTCCAGTTTTTTTTACAAATGAGCATATAAAAGAGCCGGTATCTGTTATAGGACTAAGAGAAAACAGCAATTTATATACTGTGATAGATGATGATAAAAATCCAGTAAATATATATAAAGGTGGAGTAGTTCTATCAGAACGACTAGCAGACAAGCTAAGAGTAAAAACAGGAGACTATCTCACCATGGAAAGTCCTTACATGAGAGACAAGGATAAGAAGGAAAGAGTGAGGGTAATATCTACTGTAAAGCAAAATGTAGGAATAAACGGCTATATGGATATTGAGTATCTATCCGCGGTTTTAGGCTACTCACCTGCGGCAAATTCAGTTTTATTAAGAGCAAAGCCAAATACAGCGGCTGTGCTAAAAGACATTTATGAAGAGAGCCCTAAAATTACAGGCATAAATGACACGAATGAAATGATTGAAAAGCTGAAGAAATTTATGGGGAGCTTTATGGGCAGTATGTATTATGTAGCTCTTATAGCTATAGTTATGGGAGTGGCGATAATTTACAACTCCTATGTAATAATACTATCGGAGAGAAAACGAGAGCTTTCCTCGCTTATGGTGCTAGGAATGAGTGAAAAGGAAGTGCTTTCTATAGTTACTTTTGAGCAGTGGTTCATAGCTATATTTGCCATGCTGTTTGGAATCCCATTATCACAAAGTGCTGTAACTGCCATGGGAAAATCAGCTAGTACGGATATGTTTTCTCTAGCTGTGAAAATAGATTTTAATTCTATGATTATATCATTTGTAGTAACTATTATTGCCATAGTACTGGCTCAGGTCATGGCATCTAGAAAAATTAAGCATTTGAATATAGTAGATGCTCTAAAATCCAATGAATAATGAGGTGACTTATGAAAAAATCCATTAAATTTATACTAATAGGCATAATAGCAGTGCTAGCTATAGGCTATACAGTTTACTCAATGACAAAGCCATTAGAGGTGAAAGCCACTAAAGTTGAAAAGGCTGATTTAATCAGTGATTTTAAAGAGGATGCTATAGTAGTATCTGAGGACAGCTATACGATAAGCCCACCATATGATGCAAAGCTCACCTTCATAGTAGAGCAAGGCACGAATGTGAAGTCAGGAGACCTTATTGCGAGTATGGATGATGTTGATTTAAAAACTCAGAAAAGTCAGCTCAGCGCTCAGCTAAAATCCGTAGGTGGTCAGCAGGCAATGTCAAAATCTCCAGTCTATGATTCTCAAGTTGAGAGCCTAAATATAGCTATAGCAATGGGAAAAGACCAAATAGAAAGGCTAGAGACGAGCTATGAAAGAGCAAAGGCGCTTTATGACAGTGGAGCTATACCTAAGGTGGAGTTTGAAGCTGCTGAAAATGCTCTGCACGATGCAAAAAATCAAGTGAAGCTAAAAGAAAGCGAGCTAGGCCTCATATATGAATCAGCGGCAGAAAAGCCAGGAACAAGCACTTATTATTCAGGACAAAAGGAAGCTCTACAGGCTCAGATACGTTCAATCGATGAAAAGCTAGCTAAAACAAAAATCTATGCACCTGCTAGTGGAGTAATTACTAAATCAAATGCAAAATCAGGAGCTTTTGTATCCACTATGACTCCTATAATTGAGCTTTCATCAGCTACACAAACTGTTGCTAGGGCAAATGTTTTGGTTCAAGATGCAGCTGCTCTAAAACTAGGTCAAAATGTCACAGTTACTCAAAAAATTAGAAATGAAGAAAAACACTATCCTGGAACTATAGTAAAAATAAGTGATTATGCGAATACCATGCAGTCTCCACTTGGACTTGAAGAGCAAAGGGTAGAGGTAGATGTGACTTTTCAAAGCGAAGAGAAGCTGTTTTTGGGATATGATTTGAGCCTCACTATAGAGACTATGAGAAAAAATTCTGCCATAGCTCTTCCGAAAACTACTGTTTTTGAAATAGATGACAAGAAATACGTATGGAAGATAGATGGACAAACCTTAAAAAAACAAGAGGTAGAAACGGGCTATGAATCTGATTTTGACTATGAAATAACTAAAGGATTAAATGAAGAAGACTTAATAATTTTAGATCCAAATGATGCTCAGTTAGAGGAAGGAAAGAAAGTACAATATTAAGTAAGATAGTTATCATAAAAGTGTTGCTTCTTTATTGCATATTAGTGGAAGGTAGAGTATATTTATTATATAAGAAAATTTCCAAATAATTGCAAGGAGGATGAAATGCAGCACTATTCCAGAGAAAAAAAAGGATTGAAAATTTTTAATTTAATATTCTATTTATTAATGATAGGAGTTAATTTTTTAGCAAACACAAAAATATTTGGACAAGCAACAAATGAAGAAATATCCAATAAATATTACAACCTATTTACTCCAGCGGGGATAACTTTTTCTATTTGGGGTGTAATATATATTATGCTAGGCTATTTCGTGATTTATCAGTTAGGGAAAAATGGCTATGGAGCTAGAAAAGAAGCAACTGAAAAAATAGGTCTCTGGTTTATAGCTTCTTGTATATTGAATGGACTTTGGTTGTTTTTTTGGGCTTTTGATATGATAGGTCTTAGTATGATAACTATGATAATGTTGCTTTTAGTGCTTTACCTCATATACTTTAGAGTATATACAGTAGAAGCCTATCTTTACAACGACGAGAAAAAAGGATTTTTACTTCCATTTTCTTTATATACAGGGTGGATTTCAGTTGCAACAATAGCAAACTTTGCAGCCTTTGTTAAGTA
>CAZFTH010000127.1:0-4569 GCA_964521745.1 uncultured Peptostreptococcaceae bacterium | reverse complement strand
CTGAAAATGAAGATTTGGCATACGCTATACCAAAAGAAGGGACTAATCTTTGGTTTGACTGTATGGCAATACCAACTACAGCAGCCCACAAAGAAGAAGCTGAAATATTTATTAACTTTATGATGAGACCAGATATAGCAGCTAGAAACTCTGAGTATATTAAATATTCAACTCCTAATGAAGCAGCATTAGAACTTCTTCCGGAAGAAGAAGTAAATAATGAATATCTGTACCCTAAAGGAGACCTTAATAAATTAGGAGAAGTATTTACAGATTTAGGCGAGTTTACAACAGAATATGATAGAGTTTGGACGGAAATCAAATCTTATTAATAAAGCTAAGACGGCATAAGTGATTATGCCGTCTTTTTGGGTAAATAACAAGAAAGTATGAAATTTTAGAGTACTTGACTCACTCTAAAATAAATTAGTAGTCCAAAAGACTTATTTTAGACAATAACTATTTCGAAATGGTTACAATAATAGTACAATAGAGTGGTTAAGATATTTTTACGATGGAAATTTTAATAATTAATTATAATAAAGTAAGGGATTTTTAAATTTTTATCTAAAGGAGGGAAGTTTTATGGATTTTTCTAATATTAAAAATATGCATACAGCACTAAATGCGTATACCTTGAGAAACGAAACAATAAACAAAAATCTTGCAAATGTAAATACTCCAAATTACAAAAGAGAAATTGTAAGCTTTGAGAAATACTTAGATAAATCAAAAAATAAATATATTTCTGGTTTTAAAACTAACAGTAAACACATTGATATTCCATCAAATAATTCTTCCGCGCCATACACGATTAAAAGAGATATGTCAGTGAGTACCAGAGAAGATGGGAATAATGTTAATGCTGATGTTGAGGCTGCTAATCAAGTTAAGAATACAGTTAATTACAATGCTGTAGTACAAAGAATTTCGTCTAATTTCCAAACACTAAAAACTGCTATTAGGGGGGGAAGTTAATGTCTATTTTTTCTAGTATTAATATAAGTGCGTCAGCTCTTACCGCTGAGAGAACAAGGATGGACGTCGTTTCGAAAAACCTTGCAAACGCAAATACGACAAGAACTCAAAGTGGAGACCCTTATAGGAGGCAAGTTGTTGTATTTAAAGAGGCTGATGAAAAGCAGTCGTTTAAAAGTATTCTAGACAGTAAGAAAACACAAGAAAACAATAAAGGTGTGGAAGTAGTAGGAATTGTAGAAGATAAAACTCCTTTTAAAGAAGTATATAATCCGGGACACCCAGATGCAGATGAAAAAGGATATGTTACTATGAGTAATGTAGACACAATAACAGAAATGGTTGATATGATAAGCGCTACAAGATCTTATGAAGCAAATGTTACAGCACTTAATACTACAAAAAGTATGCTTTTGAAAGCATTGGAAATAGGAAAATAAGGGAGTGAATTAAATGGATATAAAAGTTGGAGGATTATCCTATAGTAATCCTATAAAATTAACTAATGTAAATGAAAAAACAGAAAAGTCAGAAATGCCTTTCTCTGAGTTCTTAAAGAACTCGATATATAATGTAAGTGATAGTCAAAAACATACACAAGAGCTTACTGATATGCTCATAGCTGGAGAACTTGACAATCTGCATGATTTGACGATTGCTGCAGAAGTATCAAGTGTGAACTTTCAAGCCTTAGTAGAAGTAAAAAATAGAGTAATTGATGCTTATAAAGAGATAATGAGAATACAAGTATAGAGGCTGAAAGAGGTGCACTATATTGGAATTTTTTAATAATTTAAAAGACAAGTCAGAAAAACTTTCAGAAAAATATACGAAAAAACAAAAAATAGTAGTAGGGGCTTTAGCTGTAAGTTTAGTTGTAATTATGACAGCCTTGATAATTTATTTTACAAGGCCAAATTATGTAACCTTATACAGAGATATTGACTTAAAAACTGCTTCCGATGTTACTGGTCAATTAGAAGAGCTGAATATACCCTACAGGTTAAATCAAGATAATTCTATTAGCGTTCCAGATACATACATAAATAAAGCAAAGATTGATTTAGCTGGAGCAGGTTTACCAGAAGCTACTTTTGATTATAATGATTTAATTAATCAAAATTCAATGTTTATGAGTGATGATGAAAAAAATCAAGCTAGGAATTATGCACTTCAAAATGAGATATCAAAAGTAATACAAAGTATACCAGGTGTAAAAAAGGCTTTTGTAAATTTGAGCATTCCTAAGACTCAAGATTTTATACTTCAAGAAAACAAAGTGGATGCTAAGGCAAGTGTTTTTTTGAGTTTAGATGAAAAAGCTAGCCTTGATCAGACTAGTATTCAAGGAATAACAATGTTAGTTGCCAATTCTGTAGAAGGTTTAAAACCTGAAAATGTAACTGTGCATGGGCCAACAGGTCAAGTACTAAATGAAGACAACACAGATATGAACAACAATTTGACATCTCAAACAAACATAGAACTTCAAAACAAAGTTAAGCTAGATGTAGAAAAAAGCCTTAATAATTTCTTGGCACCAATATATGGTTACGGAAATGTTTCTGTAATGGCAAGTGTTAAACTAAATTTTGATACTGACAATACACAAAGTAAATCTTTTGCTCCTCCGATAGAAGGCGAAACGGATGGTCTTGTAAGAAGCTTACAAGAGAATATAGAAAAAGTTGAAAATTCACAAGAAGCAGTAGGTAATCCAGGAGTAGATGCGAACGCAGAAGACGAAATAGTTGATTATGCCACACTAGACCCTAATGCGCTAAACTCAAACTATGATAAAAATGAAAAAATAGTAAATTATGAACTAAATGAAATTGTAAAAACTGTAGAAAAAGCAAAGGGACAAATTGAAAATCTTACAGTTGCAGTGGTTCTTAATAAGGATTCTTTAGAAGGTGGCGAACTTACAGAAGAACAAAAAACAGAAATAGAGTCACTTATTAATGCAGCAACTGGGTTAGAAACTAAGTCAGTTGAAATTTATGCTCAGTCTTTTAACCAAGATATTCAAAATGCACTTTCAGATACAGCTGGACAAGAAGCAATACCGTTATGGATGTGGATTGCATTTGGGGTAATTGCCCTAATACCGATACTTGGGATTGGAATATATATGATTATGAAAAGAAGAAAAGAAAAGAAAAAAGCAAATGAAGAGAGTATGGAAATACCTCAAGAATCAACAATATCTAAAGAAGCAGTTGAACAAATAGAACTTGAAATTAAAGAATCAGGAAGAAAGAAAAGTATCGAAAGCTTAATAGATACAAATCCAGAGATAGTTACACAGCTATTAAAAACTTGGCTAGATGAAGAATAGGGAGGTTAGTGAATGTCTAAGACTACAGCGAAAAAAACAGATTTATACGGTAAACAAAAAGCTGCTATTCTTCTTATAACATTAGGACCTGAGCATTCAGCTAAGATATTTCAACACCTTACTGAAGAAGAAATAGAAGAAATGACCTTAGAAATTGCAAATGTAAAAAAAGTTGATCCGCTTGTTAAAGAGGAAATTTTAGAAGAATTTTATGAAATGTGTGTGGCTCAAGAATATATATCTGAAGGTGGAATTGGCTATGCTAAAGATATACTTGAAAAATCATTAGGAAAAGATAAAGCTTTTGAAGTGATTAATAGACTTACTGCTTCACTTCAAGTGAAACCTTTTGATTTTGCTAGAAAAGCTGATGCATCTCAATTGGTTAATTTTATCCAAAACGAGCATCCTCAAACTATAGCCTTGATATTGTCTTATCTTGATCCTTCGAAATCAGGACAAGTGCTTTCATCACTATCTCAAGAAAAACAAAGTGAAGTTGCAAAAAGGATAGCTACAATGGATAGGACTTATCCTGAAGTTATAAAAGAAGTCGAATTAGTCTTAGAAAAGAAGCTTTCAAACATTGTTACTCAAGATTATACGAAAGCTGGAGGAGTGGGTTCTGTAGTAGATATACTTAACTCTGTTGATAGGGGAACTGAAAAGTACATTATTGAGAACTTAGAATTAACAGACCCAGAGCTTGCCGAAGAAATTAAAAAGAGAATGTTTGTGTTTGAAGATATTATCAATCTTGATTCTACGGCTATTCAAAGATTTATTAGAGAAATTGAAAATCAAGAACTCACAGTGGCACTTAAAGGAGCGACACCTGAAGTTTCGGAATTAATTTTCTCAAACATGTCTAAGCGTATGGCAGAAATGATAAGAGAAGATATGGATTTTATGGGACCTGTTAGATTAAGAGATGTAGAGGAATCCCAGCAAAATATAGTAAATACTATTAGAAGATTAGAAGAAGCTGGTGAAATTGTAATCTCTAGAGGTGGAGGAGATGAAATCATTGTATAAAGTGATTAAATCCACAAGTGTAGATGTTGATGAAGAAGTATGTATATCAAATTCATCGGATGATGAAATTGTTAATGATAAGTTATCTGAAGAATATGGAGACGATATTAATTCAAGAGAAAATTCATTAGAAAATGTTTTGAAACATAAATATCAAATGGAAAAAAAAGCAAAGCAAATTTTAGATGATGCCAAAATTCAAGTTGAAGTAATGA
>CAZFTH010000126.1:0-4601 GCA_964521745.1 uncultured Peptostreptococcaceae bacterium | reverse complement strand
ATATAGCAAAATTGGGAACTGATGCAAGGGGTAATCTTACCCGTATTGATAATACCCTTACTAATATGGAAAATAGATTAAATCATGTTAGGGATCAGCTTGATAATCTCACTAAACAGCAAGAAGCGGCAAGGTCAGAGATTGGTAAGCCCTTTCCACAGGAACAAGAGTTAAAGGATAAAATTTCTAGGTTAGCTGTACTTGATACAGAGCTAAATATGGGTATAGAAGTCCTAGATTCAAAGGAAAAGGCAGAAAAAAAGAATCCTAAACCTGAACGCCCATCAGTATTAGGTGGTTTAAAACAATCGCCACAATTAAACAGAGAATTTAAAGTTAAACAAGATAAATGTGCGGAGGTGAGGTGATGGCAAATCGTAAAAGAAATGTCCAACTACATTTTATGGTAACAGAGCATGAACGCAGTTTAATAGATGAAAAGATGGCCCAACTTTCTACAAAGAATATGGGAGCCTATCTTCGTAAAATGGCTATAGATGGCTATATTATCCACCTAGACCTATCAGATATACGAGAGTTAGTAACACTACTTCGTCGTACTAGTAATAGCTTAAATCAGCTTACAAAGCGTGTTCATCAGACAGGAAACATCTATGGTGAGGATATAGAGGCACTTAGGGAAAGCTATGACAGGCTTTGGGATACGGCAGATGAAATACTGTTAAGACTTTCTACTATTTAAAATTCATATGAAAGACAATATCTTTTTTATTTGGTATGTTTTTCATATAAAGTATCAATAGAAAAAGGGGGACTTGATGATGAGGATACTACTTAAAATATTATTATTTCCAATTACCCTGTCATTGACTGTTATCTTGTTACTTTCTGAATTTATATGCCTATTTGGAACAATGTTTCTTTCCATTTTAGCACTACTTTTATTTGCACTATCCTTGGGTACTATGATTATCTTAAAAGATATGCAGGACGGATTAAGGGCAATGGTACTGGCCTATCTTATTAGTCCCTTTGGGATACCTATCCTTGCTTCTTGGCTAATAGGAAAGGTTGGGCAGGTAAATGAACGATTAAAAGCTATTTAATTATTAAAGAGGGCGAAAGCATTTTTATGCTTTTACCCTTAACTGACACACAGCAGGGGTGACAGCGAAAAGCAAGGGCGGCGTAGCCGTTCATCTTGACCCTTGCTTTTTGATGGTATACCTGCTATTTTTCTTTTATTGATATTTAAAGGATATAAAGATATAATTTTATGTAATAGATAAATAGGTTTTTTTGATAATATATAAAAAACAAAAATCTGAGGGGAGGAGAATATGCTTATAACAAGAGGTATTGCAATGTCAGATGGACTTAATAGGAAAAATCATTATTTTTCTCTTGAATCTATCTTAAAAGCATACGCAGATTCATGGAATCAAGGTACACCTTCGAACTTAAATCATGATAATACAAGATTTATTGGTTGGAATTATGTGACTGGTATATATATTGAACCAGGAAAAGCCTATGTGACTAACTCAATGACTATTCCAGAGACAGAAGAAGAACATACGAATTTATTTGAGAAGAACTTAAATTACTTATATAAAGTATATTATTTAGACAGAAAAGAGAAATATGATATATTAAAGGATCAATTGGGTGATAAACTTTCTAAAAATGCTAACCCAGCTCTAATTAATTGTGTAGCATATGAGGATGAAGGTATTGTACCAAGGGTATTTCCAGAAATAAAACATATGCTACATAAAGGACTAATAGACATCAGATTATTGGAACCTATATTACCGGGAATATACAAGAAAGATAATTACATATTATTTGCACATCGATTTTTAAGAAGAAATTGTTCTATATTGAACTCATTAAATGACTCGTTTTTAGAACGATTACAGAATTTAAGAGGGAGTGATTTATCTGTACAAATTGCCTTGGATTTGGATTTAATTGGGTTGTGGGGAACTGAACAGATGGAATTGGAATATCAATATTGGTGGGGGCCAAAATTTAATGATGATTTGTCTACAATACCAAATGGAGTTACAAGGCATAATAATGAACATTACGATAATATATTTACTAACCTTTGTTTTACGGAATTTGGTTGGTATGTTCAGGATGGATTACAGACTTTTGAATGTGAAGAGGTAAATGATAGACCTAATATTATACTTAATAACAAAGAATATTACGGATGTAGGTTTGTTCACAGTATGTTAAATCCAAAAACTAATTTACCAAATCATTTAGATGGAGCTGTTAGAGCATATACTGATGAAAAAATGCTTAATCGAATGGATATCAATATTGATAAAGCAGAAAGAGATACGTTGTATACGAAACTATGGCGAATAGACAATGATATGCCAGTAAGCCTTTGGAAAGAACTAATTACACATTATTATCGTGATAATATATTAATTGGTGAATATTTTAGTGGAAGAGATGAAAAACTTAGTAAAATAGTGTTGGAAGATAACACTAAAGATGAGGTAACTTCACTTGAAAAATACATTCCAGTAAATATGAATACGAATGATGGAATAAGATTTTATCTTTATATTATACCATGTATCGATATTAATGAGAAATATGACATAGATGTAAAAAGCAACGAACTAATGCTCTGCTATGATCGAAAAACTAGGGTGATGGAAAGTGAGACTATTACGGTCTTAAAACTACTTAAAAAATATGGAGCAAATGTAAGATTTCCTGCTACAGCAAGAATTGCACATGAGGATACTGTTTTTAATTTTCCAACATTTATATGTAGAAATGAAGATAATGCGAAAAAAGTACAGAATGCATTTGTAGAGTTATGTAAAGTATGGAGCGATAACAATGATGATAGATTGATTTCTTATTCAATTGTCTGCAATTACGATAAAGAGGCAGTACACTTTTCGTTTGCTGGTCATGTAAATGATTTTAAAATTATATTTGAAAAAATTGGTACTACATTCCCGCATAAGGATGCTATTAATAATTGGGTTGAGACATTATATAATGAAAACAATAAATTTCCAGTTGCGGCATTATATCCTAAGACTTCTGATATATTGACTGAAGCAGGTTGCTTAAAATTTAGAAGATCTTTAGTTCCACAAAAATATTTGCAAGATATTAAGATGGAAGATAAGTACTTAACGGTTAGCTTTGTTGAGAAAAAGGAAATATTTGAAGAATTAGCAAAACACAAGATAGGTATTTCTCCCATATATCACATTAAAGAAACTAAGTGTATGAGGTGCCAAAAAGAATATATTTTATGTAATTGTATAAAATTTATTGATGATGTATCAGAAAAAATTCAAAGATTTGAATTTTTAGGTGCAACTTGGACAAATAGGCATGCATAATATAAAAACTCTATAGAGCAATATCATCATGTACTAATGGACAATAATTTTTACTTTTCTGAATTGGTAATAGAATATAATGAATATTACCAAGAATCTTACTAATATTCATTATATTTGTATGCTATCTAGTTTTAAATTAGCTGATTAATTATAGAGAACTTATTAGATAAGCAATCTGGTAATATGTCAAGATAAAAAAACAAATAAAAACAAAAGAAATGATTAAAAAAGGGTAACTTTAATAGAACCTCTTAATTTCAAAGAAAAAAACAGGATAGAGAGAAAAATATTTTATTGTATCTCTCCAACTTTACTGCTGGAGTAGATTTGATTCTTGGTCAGCAATCCAAAAATCAGGCGTACTAATTTACGAGATGTTAATGCGAGTGCTCGTTTATGTTGATGCTTGGGTACTTCATTAAATTTCTTGCGGTAATAAACATTAGACTCAGGTATATTGTTTTTCACACTATTAGCAGCCTCAATTAAATAATACCTAAGATACTTGTTACCTGTTTTAGTCATATTAGTTTCAGAAGCAGAATAATCGCCAGACTCCTTGATTCTCCAGGTTAAGCCGGCATATTTAGCTAATGCATCATTGGAAGAAAAGGAAGTAATAGAACCAATTTCAGCTAAAATTCCACTGGCAAATACAGGACCAATGCCTGGAATAGAAATCAATGACTGATATTCAGTAGTATTTATGCCTTTAATGTTCTTTTCAATTGCTTTATCAATCTCTTTAATTTCAATTTGTAAAGCTTTGATAACATTAAATGAAGAGACAATTGCAATATTTATAGGTTCATAAAGGACTTTATCTAAACGATATGAATCCCTTGCAGCCTTTTGTAAAAGCTCAGCTGTTCCAACTGGGTTGCTGAACCGATTTTTACCTTTATCTTTTATGAAAGCAACTAAATCTTCAATAGAAGAATAAGCAATATCTTCTAATGATAGAAATTCAGTTAAAACAGCTTCAGAAGTTGCACCATATGTATTAGAAAATGGCCTGTCCGCTTTTTCTAAAACAGTTAACTGGCTAAATTTGAGATAAACATTAGATACCATATATGTTTTTTCTTTAGCAATTGCTTCAACTAGATGAAGTCTATGCCTGGTAAGTCTTTGCAAGGCAAGAAACTGAGCTCCACGCCATGGTTGAGATTTGATTCTTCCACATCTTGCAAAGTCGGCGATAATATAAGCATCAAGAGGATCAGTTTTATCCATATCAACAAAAGA
>CAZFTH010000125.1:0-4631 GCA_964521745.1 uncultured Peptostreptococcaceae bacterium | reverse complement strand
CAATTTGAGGTGGCACCGCGAGCAATCGTCCTCTATACATGAGTTATTTATGTATGGGGGCTTTTTTTATGGAAAAAAGGAGGAAATGTAATGGAAAGAAACAATGGTTATTTTGGACAATTTGGAGGAGCCTTTGTACCAGAGGAATTAAAAAATGTACTAAAAGATGTGGAGGCAGCTTTTTATAAGTACATCGAAGACGAGGAGTTTTTAAATGAGCTTGCCTACTACCAGCGCCAATATATAGGTCGTGAAAACCCTCTATATCTTGCAAAAAGACTCTCTGAGCAACTAGGAGGAGCCAAAATTTATTTAAAGAGAGAGGATTTGAACCATACAGGGGCTCATAAAATAAACAATGCAATGGGGCAGGTGCTTTTGGCAAAGAGAATGGGCAAAAAGAGAATAATAGCTGAAACTGGAGCTGGACAGCATGGGGTGGCAACAGCAACGGTATGTGCTCTGATGGGACTTGAATGCATCATCTACATGGGGGCAATCGATATAAAAAGACAAGAGCTAAATGTATTTAGAATGGAGATGCTAGGAGCAAAAGTCGTTCCTGTAACTACAGGAACAGCAACTCTAAAGGATGCAGTAGATGAAGCTTTGTCTGATTTTGTTGCAAATGCTCACGATACATTCTATCTTCTAGGCTCAGCAGTAGGACCACATCCATATCCTACAATGGTAAGAGAATTTCAAAGCGTAATAGGAAAAGAAGCAAGAAAGCAAATCCTAGAAGCAGAAGGTAAATTGCCTGACTATATAGTAGCCTGCGTAGGTGGAGGAAGTAATGCAATAGGATTGTTTGCACCATTTGTAGATGACCTCTCAGTAAAAATTGTAGGAGTAGAGCCAGGAGGAAAAGGACTAGATACAAATGAACATGCTGCATCTATTTCTAAAGGAAGCGTAGGAGTTATTCATGGTTTCAAATGCTATACTTTGCAAGATGAAAATGGTGAGCCTCTTCCAGTTCATTCTATAGCTGCTGGACTTGACTATCCTGGAGTAGGGCCAGAGCATAGCTATTACAAAGAGAGTAATAGGGCTGAGTACATTGCTATAACAGACGATGAAGCAATGCAAGCATTCTTTCTTATATCCAGAACTGAAGGCATAATTCCAGCAATAGAAAGTGCTCATGCGGTTGCATATGCAGTAAAACTAGCAAAAACCTTATCAAGAGATCAGACAATCATTGTCAACTTATCGGGTAGAGGGGATAAAGACGTAAATCAAGTAAAAGAAATGAATATATTAGATAAAAACTGAAAAGAAAAACCCTAGATTATTCTGTGATAAAACCATCACTATGTGTAATCTAGGGTTTTATTAGAAATTCTTTATAATATCTCTTTGCTCAGCTTTCCAGCCGAAAATTCCACCAGTATGGATAAAGAGTATATTTTTATGATTAGATAAATTGCCTTTCTTAATTTCATTATATAGACCATAAAATGCTTTGCCAGTATACACAGGGTCAAGAGCTACACCTTCTAAGCTAGCTATGTATTTTATAAAATCTATTTCCTCTTTAGTACTAAGTCCATAACCTCTTCCGGCATATCCATCAATAATAGGGATTTCATCATAAGAAAGACTGATATTCTCTCCAGTATACTCATTCATCTCAGCTATGATTTTTTTAGTTTCATCTGCGAAATACTCTCTATCAGCTGAGATATTTATGCCATAGACTACTGCATCATTTTTTGTGAAGGTGTTGGCATAGAGAAGCCCTGCAAAAGTACCAGCCGAACCCACAGTTGTAACTATAGCATCAAAATGAATACCTAAAGCTTTTTCCTGTTCTAGAATTTCATTCATAGCATGAAAATATCCAAAACCACCTATACCGTTTGATGCTCCAATAGGAAGGATGTAGCCTTTTCTTCCCTTAGACTCTAACTCGGCTTGCTTGTTTTTTAGAAGCTCATCTATATTATTGAAGTCATCGCTACCTACTATATCAATACTTGCACCAAATAGTCCATCTAAAAAATAATTTCCTTCAAAAAAATCTTCATTACTTCCTCTTAAAATTAGATGACATTTTAAGCCAATCTTTGCGGCGGCTGCAGCAGTAGCTCTGGCATGATTTGACTGGACAGCTCCACAGGTTATAAGAGTATCATAACCGTTATCAATAGCTTCAGCTATAGCAAATTCAAGCTTTCTGATTTTATTTCCAGATACCTCAGTTCCAGTTTGGTCGTCACGCTTAAGATAGATATCTACATTTCCAAGCTCTGATGATAATCTTTTTAAATGCTCGATATTTGTTGGTAGATTAGCAATAGTTAGCTTTCTTGGCATCTCCATTTGAAGCCTCCTTAAAATAATTTCTTTATTTTGGATTCATTGTGAATACAGAATATTTTTGGTATATTTGCATTGTTCTGATTGGCGTATTTCTTATTATTACAGCATTGCTATAGCTCTTGTAGGAGAACCATCAGCGTCAAAGGTCTTAAGAGGTAAAGCACTAAATGTAAATTGCTTTTCTGGAATTTCGCTTAAATTAGTTAGATTCTCAATAATTATGAAATTTTGATTAAGAAATACATGATGATTTTGAAAATCTACCGTATCTACAGCATCTATAGAGATAGCATCAATACCTATTCCCTTAAGTTTGAAATTAGAGAGCCATTTTGCGGCATCGTGTTCCAAAACTGGGAAATTATCAAAATACTCATCTGTACCCCAGTACTTGCTCCAGCCTGTATAAAAAATTACGAAATCACAGCTTTCTATAAATCTTTCATAATCAATCAAATCTGGGAGAGTAATGTTATCTGATACCTCTGTTACATCAATTAAAATAGCTTTTCCTACAAATTTTGATATATCAAAATCATCAAGTCCTAGACCTTCTTCTACCATGTGTTTAGGAGCATCTATATGAGTTCCTGTGTGAGAATACATACTAAACAGCTTCTCAGCAAACCCATCTACTTCTATAGTGTTAGTATTCTTAAGTGATGGGGGCTCGGTTCCTGGATAAACTGGCATTTGCTCCTTAATCATATGAGTTAAATCGAATATTTTCATAGTATCCACCGCCTGTTCTTTTTTTAAGTCTATCATGTAAAAATAAATAAAAAAAGCCCATAAAAAAATACTCCTCTTGAAATAAGCTTATTTATCTTGCTTATAATCCAAAAGGAGTATCTTTATATACATTTTATACAGAAAATTAATATAAACTAACTTTCAATTTTAGTAATATAACGGCTATTGACTTCAATATGGTTTAGAAATAAAAGCAGTCTTTCATATACTGGATGAGCTTTGTCACCGAACTTAAGTTCAAGAGCTTCTCCTATTTCCTTAACAGTCTTAACTCCATCTATTTGAAGGAATACAAAACTTGCATATTCATCAAAAGCTATTTTTTTATACTCAGGTATTTTAAACTTTAGTTTTCTAAAGAAATTTTGAACCTTATGATTTTGCTTTTCTAATATTGTAACTACGCCTTTGTTGTCTACATCATAGGTAAGGCTCTCATTTATTTTATAAACTATATTTAAAACATCGTCATTATTTTTGTACATTTTTTACCTTACTATTCATGATAGGAATAATAGTAGCAACTACAAGACCAGCTAATATTATAAATGCCATGCCGTTTGATGCAGCAAATCCGCTTGGACCTGCACCTTTAATAACTCCAGCTACTTGTAATATAATACCGATTAATCCGATAATTGATCCACCAGCAACTAATCCAGATGATAAACTGATTCCGTTAGAAACCTTTGTATCTTTTTCTACATCTGATTTAGAAGTTCTTTCGATAAATACTCTAACTAATGCTCCTACTAAAATGATAGAAGTAGTTGCGATAGGAAGATAGAATCCTATAGCTACTGTCATAACTGGAAGATTAAGAAGGAATAAAACAACTCCCATAACTGCTCCAACGATAATCATTACCCATGGAAGATCTCCAGACATGATACCTGCTGTAAGTGTAGACATTAAGTTAGCTTGTGGAAGTGCAAATGGAACGTTAGCTCCTGTCATAGCCAATTGGCTAGATAGTAGCATGATAGTACCAACAACAACTGCAACACCAACTATACCAGAAATAGCAAAGTATTTATCCATTTCTGACTTATCTCCACCAACTATAAAAGTAACCTTTTGTGACTGAGAGTATCCTCCAGCCATAGCTATAGCTGTAACTATAAATGTACCAAATAGTAATAGAGCTTTGTTATGCTCTGGATTAGTCCAGCCCATAGCAACAAACAGTAAAGTTACTAAAACTATAGATGCTATAGTCATACCTGAAACTGGAAGATTTGATGTTCCGATTGTTCCAGTTAAACGTCCAGCAACGATAACAAATAGTAGTGATAAGAATAATGATAAAATAGAAGCTGTGATAGCCATCATAATATTTCCACCAGAAACTACAAAACCAGCTAGGAAACCTATTACAAGTCCGCCAAGTAAAATCATAGTACCGATTTTAGATGCGCTGTTTCCAGAAGTTTTAGCATTTAAAGTTTCTTTGATTGAAGAAATAATAGTAGGGATAAGCTTTATAGCTCCGATAAGTCCACCAGAAAGCATCATACCAGCTCCGATGTATTTTACATAGCTACCAGCGA
>CAZFTH010000124.1:0-4681 GCA_964521745.1 uncultured Peptostreptococcaceae bacterium | reverse complement strand
CTCATACTTATCTTTCCAAATCTAGTAAACATTCTTACTTGTTACTCTATGAAGGAAAAACAGCTAAGGTACATTCCCAGCGCTGTATATCTTGGAGACAATACAAGTATGACAAGGGATATAGTAAGAAATCTTAAAAGCAGTGAAACGTTTGATGTGCAGTATATAGTAGACGACCCGAATGAAGTTGAAGCTTTGATGAGAGATGGAAAAATCCTATTTGGATTAATCATCCCTCAAAACTTTACTAATGATATCAAAAACTTCAAATCTCCTAAGCTTACTACTGTAATAGATGGAACTCAATTATCCTCAGCTTCTTTTACAAAAATAGCTTCATCAGAGCTACTTATGACTATAAAAGCTGGAGCAATGATGAGTACCTATCAAGGAAAGCTCAGTATGTCAGAAACTGAGGCACTAAACACCGCCATGCCTATTAACATAGTAAATAGATTAATAGGTAATCCAACCAGAAATTATATTAATTTCTTACTTCCAGGTATGATGCTAGCAATAGTACAGGTTGCTGTAGCAATGAATGCAGCTTCTTCTAAAATTGTAAAAAAATCATCTGGAATTATTGATTTTTTCAAAAATGTAATGAAAAATTTAATCGACTATGGAATTTTGGGAATAGTTTCAGCAATTTTAATATTAGCAGTTCAGCATTATATATTTGATGTTCCAATAAAGGCATATTACACTAGAGTTCTATTACTACTTATAGTTTTTATGCTAGCCGTAGTATCTATGAGCCTTCTTATAGCTAGTATTTTTTCAAAAAAACAAGTATTTGCAACTCAAGTAGCTGCAGTGTGGTTCATCCCTAGCTCTATACTTTCGGGCTACTCATGGCCACTTATCTCTATGCCAGATTTTTTTAGACAGATAAGTAGCTTTATGCCCTACACTTATTTTGTAAGCACCCTTAGAAATCTTATGCTAAAAGGACATTCCTATGATTATACGAATAATATCGCTATGCTTCTTATTTTAACTCTAGGTTCCTTAATTCTTAGCTTAGTGAGTTTTGTAATCAGAAAACAAATACTAAAAAGAAATATTACATTAAAATCTCTGTCAGGAAGGAAGGTTTTGCATGACTAATTTTATAAGCGAATTAAAAAAGTTTTTCACTGTACCTAAAAACCTTCTGTTCATGATAGGAATACCCATGATTTTTACTGTTTTCTTTGGAAATGTATATAAAAATGACTATCTAAATACTATCCCAATAACAGTTTACGATATGGATAATAGCTCTCTTTCACGCTCATTAGTTGAGGAATTTGATAAAAATCCTCGTTATACCGTCGACTTTTATTCAGAAAATCTAGATGAAGTAAAGCAAGCTGTGGAGTCAACTCAGGTTTATATGGGTGTTGTTATTCCTTCAGATTTTGAAAAGGATGTAAAGTCCAAAAAAAGTTCTAAAGTGGCTTTGATAGTAGATGCAACCAATATGGCAGTTGCAAACAACGCCCTTGCTTCTGCTACTGAAATAATAAGCACTGTAAACGCAGGTGTGAATCTTCAGTTCCTAGAAGGAAAAAATGTTCCTCCATCACTTTCAAAACGTTACGTAAATATATTTGAAATGAATAATAGAACACTTTGGGATCCCAAGCTATCCTATAAATATTATGTAATGCCTGGTATGATTTTAGTTCTTGTTCAGCAACTATTTCTATCTATATTTGTCGTGAATGTAATAGAAGATAAGACCAATATATTTTATAAAATTTTAATCCACACTATAATATCCTCGCTTACATTCTTGATATGTACCAGCTTGCTCAAGCATGTGCTTGGAATAAATATAATAGGAAATATGCTCACATCTACTTTTCTATCTTTTATGTATCTGATATCATTAAGTAGCATAGCTTTAGTTCTTGCTCTTTCTATTTCCAGTCCATTAAGAGCTACTCAGATTTGCATGCTATTATCGGTACCTAGCTTTTTAACTGCAGGCTATGTATGGCCAGTTATGAAAATGCCTCAGTTTAGTGTATATATTATCAAGGCTCTATGGCCTCTTATTTATATGATAGCTCCACTTAGAGACTATCTAATCAAAGGCGCACTACCTTATTACTTTAAATCAAATATGCTTCAAATGACTGTATTTGCTGGCATATGGTTTTTTATAGCTTTTTTAATTTCGAAAAAATCTAGGCCCTGCTTAGATGAGGAGGATTAACTATCATGTTCCAAGATTATGATTTTCAAGGATATATAGATGCTTACTCATTTATAGAGTTCTCATCAGGCCAGACTATAATAAATATATTAAAAACTGAGCGAATCATGAGAATGGTATATGATAGATTATTTGAAAAATACAATATATCTGAGCCAAAATTCTTTGTTATCCTACTTCTTAGCATTCATGAAGCAGACGGGATGCCTCTTATAGAGCTTGGTAAAAATATGATGGTAAGCCGTGCAAACATGACCACCTTAATCGACCGTATGATAAAGGAAAACCTAGTAGAAAAACGAAAAAATGCAAATGATAAACGTTCTATAAAGGCTCATCTTACCCCAAAGGGAAGACAGCTTTTTGATGAGATAAAAGACCTTCATATGGAGTTCAGTCAGCGCATGACTAAAGCTCTCACAGAAGAAGAAAGAGCTACTCTAAATAATATCTTAAAGAAGCTTCAAGAGGATATCGTTCAGGATTTTTCAAAAACTAAATAAGCTGTGGATATTGTAAATACAAAAAAAGACCCTTTGTTGTATATAATATCTCAAAAGTAGAAAAGGTAATTAATTAAAAGTACATTATTCACTTTGAGGTATCATATCCTTTTAGGGTCTTTTTTCATGGTAATATTATATTTTACAATCCTATGGAGATATCTTTTCAATCACGCAGTAGGTTATATCGTCCTCTTGTCCAGAATTAGTTATATTTTGAACTATTTGTGATTTTAATTTGTTATTTAGAATAAACGATGGGCTAACTCCTATGCTGTCAATATACGCTAACAAGCTATCTGGTCCCCAGAAATTCCCATCTTGCCTTCTCATCTCAGTAAGTCCATCTGTATGAAGAAGCAGTTTTTCTCCATATTTAAGCTCTATCTCATAATCCTCGAAATTTGGTTCAAATACATCCCCTAGCTTACATATAGGGAATCCACTTTCTATCTCTAAGAACTTTGGTTTTGAATCTTGAGAAATCAGTATAGGGTTGCAATTTAATCCCGCTGAAGACAAAATAACCTTGTTATCATTTTTATTGTACATTCCATATAGCATAACTATATGTATCTCATCTGGAAAGTTTGACTTATTAAACAAGCTATAAAAATGATTAAGCACAGCTGCAGGAGAAAAAATTGAAGCTTCTTTATATTTTATTCTCATGCTCTCACCTATGCTTTGTGCCGCAAATACTCCTAGCATCGCGGCAGCAACTCCGTGTCCTGAGACATCCATGATGTAAAATCCAATATTTTCGTCATCTATGCTGAAATAATTTACATAATCACCACTAAGCTCCTCACATGGAAAAATTTCAAAATTAAATCTCAAATCATTAATAACTAAATCTTTCCTCGGAAACATAGCTTTTTGAATTTCTCTAGTAGATGCCAAATCATCCTTAATCTTTGTATTTATAAACTCAAGTTCTTTGTTCTGCTTGTATATTTTTGCAGTTTGCTCTTCCATAGCTATTGTCATATCACTTATGTCCAAAGTAAGCATTTCCTTTTGTTCGAAAATCTGCTGATAGGGTCTACGCACATTTTTTACAAATACTGCCCTAAAAATATACCCATAGGAAAGTATCTTAAAAATATGCCCTGTTATATTTAAAGTATCGTAAACGTTGACGTAAAGCATAAAACAAACCTCTGCAAACAGTCCCAGCATAAGACCTGATAGCATATAAACATTTGCAGTAGTGTATTTACCTTCAGAACGATTTACATAAGCAAATATATCAATAATAAATATTGTCGTAATTACATATTCCCATATAATTTTTGTGTTTGTTAGCCCCTTGCCTTTTATAATAAGAGGTGGCATCTGCTCTACATAGATTATGCTTAGCAAAAACACAACTCCTACTACTAAAATCCCTAAAATTATTGAATATCCTTTTTTAACAGAAGAAAGAGAATCTTTTTTAGTAGTATAAGCAATAAAAAGTCCTATTCCAAGTATAAACCTTGAGAAAATCCAAAAATATGTAGGCGTTTGGATATTTTCTGGAAACAAGCTATACATTCCGTTGTAAGTCAACATGTGGAATATATCTAGTAGTCCTGTTATAAAAAAAGTATTCGCTAAAATTAGTGAATACTTTCTATAAAAAATATCATATGTAAAAAAGAGCACAACAAATATAGAAAATGAAATAAGAGCACTCGCTATTTCAGTAAAAACATGAAACATAAGATAACTGTCCTGAGATATCTTAATTTCCACGAATCTGTTTATAAAAATACTAAATAAGAAAATAACTACGCTACTTGCGACAACTGTAGATAAATAGCGAATTGTCTTTTCTGATTTATCACTAGAAGCAACTTGGCTTTGCATAAGTAGCCCTCACTTTATACGTAATTTTGCTTTATTATACCATAGAAGTATTGATTAAAATATTACAAAACAATAAACAAAACTCCCCCTACTCTAGCATATACAGCTAAAACAAGGA
>CAZFTH010000123.1:0-4708 GCA_964521745.1 uncultured Peptostreptococcaceae bacterium | reverse complement strand
TCTCTCTTGGTCGGGGTGAGAGGATTTGAACCCCCGGCCCCATGGTCCCAAACCATTCTTACTGATTGCACTAGCGTTACATATATTGTTACAACATAAGTTAATTACACATTTAAGAGGGATGAGCTATAATATTATGATATAGGATACAATAGAATCTATTGTTTTTAGTCGGTAAATAGTCGGTAAAATATCTGTTTTAAAACTTTTCTATGCTAATCTATTTTGTTGTGATTTCAATGTAGATATACATATCTCTATTGTCTATTGTAACATCAAAATAATCAGATACTCCAAAAAACCCAAGAGCATCATCTGCATCAATATATCCTGAACCATTGTGGAATAAAACATTGTTACTATCCTCTTTCATGGAAACTTCATATATCTTTTGAGGATTATCTTTTTTATAGAATAAGTATTTATGGTATGTTTCAGTTGGGCTAGTATAAACTAGCTCATGCTCTGCTTCATATGATCGACTATCTAGAGTGGTGTATGATATAGCTCCATCAACAAAGGGGTTATCCGACTCAATTATATCGCTCTTGCCTTCTATGGGTTCTAAGACATACAAAAGTGCATGTAGTGATAAGTAATATTTATTGTTCTGAGATATAATACTTCTTACACTTGTGTTATTATACATATCTCCTATATAAGTTCCTTCACCATTAATCCTGTAAAAAAGGCCCTTATAATCTCTGAAATCAACAATTTCATCTGTGGGTATGTTTGATTTATCAACATAATTTGGATCATTGATTCCTGCTGTCCTTGTATTTCCATCCCAAGTAATGTTCTTACCTGTTATATTTCCAATTTCTCTTATGGGGAGGTAAGTCGTTCCTTTGTAGAGTATGCTGTAGGGAACCGTTGTTCCATCATCTAATATGTACCCTTCTCCTTGGTCTGCAACAGTTACCCCATTCATAGTGATATTGATACTATTGAAGATTGCATCGATGGAGTCTGAAAAGACTGGTGTTAAGCTAAAAATTATTGCTGCTACTATGAAACCTGAAATAAATTGATTGTATTTTTTCATATTTGTCTCCTCTCTTTTCTTGTTAATTTATCATACTTATTATTTTATCACATTAGACAAGTAAAATGGAAATGAAATGTAAAAACAATGGGTATTCATTTATTTCTAATTAAAGCTAGAAAAAGATATGAATAGTTAGAGTAAAATACATTGATTTTAGCCATTTTAGCATGATATTGTGATATAATACATATGTAATTATTTGTAAAGAGAAATCTTATTACTCTGAACTAAGGATTATTCTGGAATAATTATTTTCAAATTCGAGAACGAGAATAGCATAAAAATGGGTGTTTGTTAATAATGGAGGATATTATGAACTATTATGATTTATTAGGAGTTCATCCAAAATCCAATAATGAAGAGATAAGAGCCGCTTTTTTGGAGTTATCAAAGAAATATCACCCAGATGTCAATCCTGCTAGGAATGCTAATTATTTATTCATACAAATTAAATTGGCATATGATACACTCAGCAATCCGGTTACTAGACAAAAATATGACACAGGTAATCTGCATAATGGTTCTAATCATTATAAAGATTTTAGAGAATCTAAGAAAAGTTATCATGAACATAAAGAGAAACAAACTAACAAAGAAAAATCTGAATCACATTATAGATGGGAAAATACTAACTCGGAAAAAGGTACAAAAAGTGATTATGAAAAGCTTATATCATTTCTGTTCTATTTTTTTATTGTCGTACCATTGATTTTTACATTTCTTTCCTATGCAATCTCAATAGAATAAGCAAATGTAATAATAGAAACACATAAGAGCGTTTACTTTATGATTCAAAGGGAGGGATTACATGCCATTAGGACACCTTTCTGAAGAGGACATAAAAGCAAGGTACATAACACCAGCAGTTAATCAAGCAGGCTGGGATCTAAAGCAGATTAGGTTTGAGTATGCCTTTACTGCAGGAAGGATTATACTTAGAGGACGGATGACGACTCGTGGGAAGCAGAAGAGGGCCGACTATGTCCTTTTTTACAAGAAGAATCTACCATTGGCAATAATCGAAGCAAAGGATAACAATCATCCAGTAGGAGCTGGCCTCCAACAAGGGATTGAATACGCCCAAGCACTTGACATCCAATATGTCTATTCATCAAATGGAGATGGCTTTGTAGAGCAGAACCTATTAACTGGAGAAGTAAGTAACCTAAACCTAGATGAGTTTCCATCGCCAGAAGAACTGTATAGTAGGTATAAAATTGATAAGGGAATTGATGAGGCTGAAGAGAGAGTTATGCTTGAGCCATATTATTATGTCCCAAATTATAAAACACCAAGATACTATCAAAGAGTTGCTATTAACAGAACAGTCGATGCTGTAGCAAAAGGTAGGAACAGACTTATCCTTGTTAGTGCAACAGGAACAGGTAAGACATATATGGCTTTCCAGATTATCTATAGACTGTGGAAGTCTGGAATAAAGAAGAAGATACTTTTTCTGGCTGATCGAAATGTATTAGTAGACCAGACCATGTCTGGAGACTTCAGCCCATTCTCAGGTAAGATGACTAAGGTAGAGAACAGGAACCTAGATAGCTCCTATGAGATATATCTTGCCCTATATCAACAGCTTACAGGAGATGACGGTGAAGAAGCGTACAGACAACTTCAGCCTAACTTCTTTGACCTAATAGTTATTGATGAGTGTCACAGAGGAAGTGCAAAGGAAGATTCAGTATGGAGAAAGATCTTGGACTATTTTTCTTCTGCTACCCATATAGGATGTACTGCTACACCTGTAGAGACTACAGAAGCTTCAAACCAGACATATTTTGGGGAACCAATATATGAGTACTCCTTAAAGCAGGGAATAGAAGATGGTTTCTTGGCACCATACAAGGTAATAAGAATAGGCCTTGATAGGGATCTAGAAGGTTACCGTCCAGAAGCTGGCAGGGTTGATGACCATGGATATGAGATAGAAGATAGGGAATACAATGTAAGGGATTTTGACCGATCCCTTGTATTGGATAAGAGAACAAAGGTTGTTGCTTCAAAGATAACGGAGTTTCTGAAAAATACAGACCGCTACAGCAAGACCATAGTATTTTGTGTTGATATTGAGCATGCTGAAAGGATGAGACAAGCCCTTATAAACGAAAACAAGGACCTCTATGTTGAGGACAATAGGTATGTAATGAGGATCACAGGTGACAATGCCCAGGGTAAGGCACAACTGGACTATTTTATTGATGAAGAAAGTACTTATCCTGTAATAGCAGTGACAAGCAAGCTTATGACAACTGGTGTTGATGCTAAGATGTGTAAGCTAATCGTCCTTGATAATAGCATTAACAGCATGACAGAATTTAAGCAGATAATTGGTAGGGGAACGAGGCTTTTTGAGGACTATGGGAAAACCTACTTTACCATAATGGATTTCAGGAATGCCAGCAGACATTTTGCTGATCCAGCATTTGATGGCAGACCAGAGGTTGTTATTGAATTGGATGATGATGACCCAGTCATAGAGCCAGAAGGAGAAACCGAAACTGGTGATGGAGTAGATTATCCAGATGATGATGGAGAAGTTATAGTAGATCCTCCAGACCCAAATTCTGCTGAAGGAGAAGGAGAGGACAGACCTAGAAAATATTACGTTGGGGATGTTGAAGTAAATGTAATATCTGAAAGAGTGCAATACGTGGATAAGGACGGTAAACTAATTACAGAAAGCCTTATTGACTATACAAAGAAAAGTATCCTGCAGCAGTATGCCAAGCTGGATGATTTCATAAGAAGATGGTCTGAGGCTGATAAGAAGCAGGCCATAATAGAAGAGCTTGAAAGTGAGGGAGTACTTCTTGATGCGGTAAGGGAAGAACTAGGCAGAGATGATCTTGATGATTTCGACCTAATATGTCACCTTGCATTCGACAAAGCCCCTCTAACAAAGCGTGAGAGGGCAGAGAATGTAAAGAAAAGACATTACCTATACAAGTATTCGGATGTAGCTCAAAATGTTCTTGAATCTCTTTTAGACAAGTATGCCGATGAAGGTATCAAGGAGATAGAGAAAACAGAAGTACTACAGCTAGATGAATTTACTAAGTATGGAAGCCCAATAAAGATTGTTAATGAATTTGGTGGTAAAGCCAAGTATGAGCAGGCAGTAAGAGAGCTTGAGGATGAAATATATCTTGCATAAAAACTACAGCAAAGGAAGGTAACATAAATGGCTATAAATAATTTTGTTAAGCGTATACAAGATGTAATGAGAAATGATTCAGGAGTAAATGGAGATGCCCAAAGGATAGAACAGATAGTATGGATTCTTTTCCTTAAGATATATGATGCGAAAGAAGAGATATGGGAGCTATTTCATGACGACTACAAATCAATAATACCTGATGGTCTTAAGTGGAGAAATTGGGCAGTTGATAAAAAAGATGGTGAAGCCCTTACAGGTGATGCACTCCTTGATTTTGTAAATAACGAACTTTTCCCAACACTTAAGAATCTGGAAATTGATGAAGATACTCCAATGAGGCAGATCATAGTTAAGTATGCTTTTGAAGATGCCAATAACTATCAAAAAGACGGTATCCTCCTAAGACAGGTCATAAACATTATTGATGAGATTGATTTCACTGAGTACAAGGAGCGCCATGAATTTGGAACCATCTATGAGTCATTCCT
>CAZFTH010000122.1:0-4802 GCA_964521745.1 uncultured Peptostreptococcaceae bacterium | reverse complement strand
GTTATTGATACCATACTCATCTGCTAGCTTAAGTAGCTTGGTTTTTTGTGGATTGTATATGAGGTCAACTACATTGCTGTACTTTTTAATATCTTCCTTTTTAATAGGACACTCTTCAATATTCGGATAGGTTCCTACTGGGGTGCAGTTTATAAGGCAGTATTTATCCTTAATTTCATGGATTTCCTCATAAGTTAGTATTTCAAAATCTGGATACTCCAGCTTTGTTTTATCTGGATTTCTGCTTATAAGTGTTATCTTACTAGCCTTTTCATCCTGCAGTACTTTTATCACTGCCTTTGCAGCTCCTCCTGCTCCAAGCAGAGTAAATCCATTTTTGCTTATAGATATTCCTGCTTTATCAAGACATAATTTAAAGCCATCGTAATCTGTGTTTGTTCCTATGGCTTCGTTTTCTTTTAAAGTAATTGTATTTACCGCCCCTATTTCGATTGCCTTTTGATCTATCTCATCTAGATATCTCATTATATCCTGCTTATAAGGGATGGTTACATTTAGACCAGCTATGTTTAGTACTCTCATCGAAGCTATGACCTTTTCTAAGTTTTCAGGCTCTACTTCAAACATACTGTAGCTACCTTTTATACCTGCTTCTTTCATAATCTCTTGATGAAGTACGTCTGATATACTGTGAGCTAAAGTTTTTCCTATTAATCCAAAATTGTTTTTCTTCATAGGCTCCACCTTGATTTGATGTACTCAGGACTTTCATCTAGCATCATATCCAAAATAACAAAAGCTGCTACAGACTCGATTACAGGAACAACTCTAGGCACTATGCAAGGGTCATGTCTACCTTTTATCTCAATTATTGCATCACTGGAATTATTTATATCTACAGTATTTTGGCTCATCGCTATAGATGGAGTTGGCTTTATTGCAGTCTTGAATATTATAGGCATAGCATTAGTGATGCCACCTAAAATTCCACCATTGTGATTTGATTTATGTGTTACTTCTCCATCAATTATGCTCATCTGGTCGTTTACCATAGATGCTCTTGCTTTACTCATCTCAAATCCATCACCAAATTCAATACCCTTAACTGCTGGAATAGAAAATAGCATATGGGCTAATCTACTCTCGACAGAATCAAAAAATGGGCTTCCTATACCCGCTGGCACACCAGTTACAGCACACTCCACTACCCCTCCTATGGAATCGTGGTTTGCCTTTGCATCTTGAATTAGGTTTCTCATGAGAATTTCTTTTTCCTCTGATATTACTGGAAGCTCCATCTGCTTTAATCTATCTCTTAGCTGAGTACTTCCTGTCATAGGATTTAGATTTTGATCTATAACCTCTCCTATACTTAATACATGAGCCGTAGTAAAAATATTTGCTCTCTCTAGTATATAGCTCGCTATAGCCCCAGCAAAAGTAAGCACAGCTGTTAATCTTCCAGAGAAATGTCCTCCTCCTCTATAATCGCTGTACCCTTTGTATTTCATATGGCCTGTATAATCTGCATGGCCTGGTCTCATTAGATTTTTAGTTTTTTCATAATCACTTGAGTGCTGATTTGAGTTTCTAATTTCAAAAGCTATAGGAGCTCCAGTAGTAATACCATTAAAAACACCACTTAATATTTCAGCCTTATCAGCTTCTTTTCTAGGCGTGGATATATCATTTTGTCCTGGCATTCGTCTTTTCATAACAGCTTCTATATAGTCCATATCAATCTTAACCCCAGGCAGGATTCCATCTATTACTCCGCCTATAGCAAGACCATGAGATTCTCCAAAAATAGTTAGCTTTAATTTACTTCCCCAAGTCGCACTCATTAATATCTGCTCCTAACTCTTTAAAGTCTTCCCAAAAATGTGGGTATGATTTAGAAACTGCTTCAGCTCCTAATATTTCTACTTCAAATTGACATCTTATAGAAGCTATAGCCATGGCCATAGCAATTCTATGGTCATTCCAGCTACTGAGTTTTCCTCCTTGAAGTTCTCTTTTGCCATTTATAATTATAGAATCTTCTACCTCCACTATATCAGCTCCTAATTTAGCAAGCTCACTTACAGTAGATTTTATTCTATCAGACTCCTTAATCCTAAGCCTTGACGCATTTATAATTTTTGTTTGGCCCATACTCACCGATGCCATAGTAGAAATCACAGGAATAATATCTGGAATCTGGGATGCATCTATAGTAAGAGATTTTAATTGTCCTGGCTTTATTTCTACTTTATCATCTGCTATTTTTTTTATATCAGCTCCCATAGATTTTGCTATTTCGATAATTTTTTTATCTGCCTGAAGAGATTCTAGATTTATATCCTTACATACGATTCTACCTCCTATAGCTCCAGCAACTACCCAAAATGCAGCTTGAGAAAAATCCCCTTCAACTTTATAGTCTCTAGCCTTATAAGTTTGATTTCCCTTTATGAAAAATTCTTTGTTATCCTTATTCTCAATAGAAATTCCAAAAGCTTTAAGAGTATCTATTGTCATATCAACATAACCTATAGATTCTAAGGGAGTAGTGATTATAATTTTTGAATCCTCTTCTAATAAGGGCAGGACAAACATGAGTCCTGTAATAAATTGCGAACTAACATCACCCCTAAGTTCAAACTTACCTGCTTTTAATCTTCCGCTCACTGTTAAGGGAAGTTTATTATCTGTAGTAGCATAGCTTATATTTTGTTTGCCAAAAATCTCATAATATACATCAAGTGGTCTTTGAACAAGTTTCCCTTTACCTGTATACCTTACTTTTTTATTAATCAATCCTGCAAAAGGAATTAAAAACCTAAGTGTTGAACCTGACTCATTACAATCTATATCATTGTCGGAATATAAGAGCCTATTATTTCCCTTGATTAAAATGGTTTTTCTTAAATTACTTTCATCTTGAATCTGAATATCTACTCCAAAATTTTTCATTGCATTGATAGTAGCTATAATATCATCTGACAAAATTACATTTGACACCCTACTAGTACCTTGAGATAAGGCAGCTGCTATTATAGCTCTATGACTCATACTTTTGGATGGTGGAATACTTATTTCCCCAGAAAGTTTTTTTGGTCTTATTATCACTGTTTTTTTAGGCATAGTAACATCCTTTCTAATCATACTGTATACAATATTATTTAATTTAAATTTCAAATTAATATATGGGTCTTTCTTCTAGTAAATTCTCTATTAATTCTGGATATATAAAGGAATCCCCTATTTTTTTAATAAATATAGTATTAATTTTTTTTCCCAAAGACTTTTTGTCATAGTTTATTATAGTTTTTACTATATCAGCATCCATATTTGGATAGTCGCAAGGAAGATTGTACTTAAGCATAAGAGCTTTTATCCTATCATAGGTGCCTGCTATGGTAAGATTTAGTTTTTCTCCTAGTCTTACTATATGTAGCATTCCAAGTCCTACAGCTTCTCCATGAGTATATACTTCATAGTTAAAAGCACTTTCTATAACATGGCCAAATGTATGCCCAAAATTAAGTAACATTCTTTCATTTTTTTCTTTTTCATCAATCTCAACTATATCAGCTTTAATCTGACAACAAGTAGAAATAAGCTTTTCATAGTGCTCATTAATAGAATCGATATCATACTTTTCTAAAAAAGAAAAAAAACTTTCATTTTTTATGCAGGCATATTTTATAACTTCTGCCATACCATCAGAAAGTACTCTTTTATCTAAGGTAAGCAAAACATTTGGGTCAATCAAAACAGCCTTTGGATGGTAAAAACTTCCCAGTAAATTCTTTCCAATAGGAAGATTTATGGCTACTTTTCCTCCCACGCTGCTATCAATTTGAGCTAGTAGAGATGTTGGTATCTGAACAAAGTCTATGCCTCTAAGTAAAGTAGCTGCAAGAAATCCAGTCAAATCACCGACTACTCCTCCACCTAATGCTACAATCATATCTTGTCTACTTATCTTATATTCAATTAAATTACTTGCTAGGGCTTCATAATTTGAAATCGATTTACTTTTTTCTCCTGCAGGAACAGTAAATATTTCACTTGATATTTCATGTTCTTTAAGAGCATCCTTTAATTCGTCAGCATACAAGGGTCCTACATTACTATCTGTTACAATAGCAACTTTGTTCCCTCTAAGAAGCCTCTTTATATGCTCAGGCCAATCATTCTTCAAATCTCTATTTATATAAATAGGATAAGAAGCTACACTTGTTCTTACATTTATCATCTTTGTCATTTTGTTAATCCTTTCAGTTTTTTATGGTTTTACTTTCTAAAATTTTAACTGATAGTATCTGTGACATTTTATAATCAGTGTTTGTTCTAGTGACTCTATATATATTTTCAAACTCTCTGTATTCAAGTGGCTGGTTTCCTTTTTGAATATACAATTTTTCATTTACTACTACTCTAAAATCTCCATTATCAAATTCACTCATAGATTTTATCTTATGTGATATAAGTCTCTCTTTTATTCCTCTTTCATAATAGGTTTTTACTGCTGTTCTTTGAGTTTTGCATATTTTACTTCCAGGAAGAAGATATGAAGATATAAAAGCAAAATCACCTGAATTTATAGCATTTACAAAGTTTTTTTCATAATTATATATTAACTTTTCTACTTGAGCTTTTTTATGTTGATTTAAAAATTTATTATAATTATTAAGATAAAAATTTTGATGATATGCAAATTTTGTAGCTGTAAATGTATCAGCATAAGAAACGGTACCTAAAGTTGACATTAAAATAGTAATAATAAGTGCTAGTGTAAATATTTTAATCTTCATATAATAACCCCTCTTTGCTATAACAAATGAATTATTTTT
>CAZFTH010000121.1:0-4864 GCA_964521745.1 uncultured Peptostreptococcaceae bacterium | reverse complement strand
GATAGTCGATTCAAGTGCTACTACTGGTCTTTTTTCCACTATTGCTTTTTCTACCTCTGGGCTAAGGTCTAAATAATTTTTCATAATTATCCTCCGTTTTTAATATAATTTAATTTCAAATTCTATATCAGTTAGCGTTTTTTCTATTTCTGATTCTGACATTGCTGGATTGATTGTACTGTAGCTTTTCAGTGCTGTAAGTGAAGCTCCAGTTGCATAGGTACAGGCTTTATCAAGCTGACTTCCCTTGAGATAGGAGCTGATAATTCCTGCCATAAAAGCATCTCCTGCTCCTGTTGCACTTTTTATATCCTTTGCTTTTGCCTTAAGAAAAACTTCACTTTTCTCATCACAGGCAAATACACCTTCACTACCCATACTTATAAATACTTGCTTCAAGCCTTTTTCTAAAAATTTTTCTCCAGCTTTTCTTATATCATCTATAGTATCTGCTGGAATTCCAAGCAAGTCGCTTACTTCATGTCTATTAGGTTTAATAGTGTGGATATAGCTTAGTGAATCCTTTAATCTCATAGCTTTTTTGCTAGATACTGGATCTACAAATATCGGGATATCTGAAAAATTCATCCCAATATAATCTATAGTTTTTTTAGGAATGTTGGTGTCCAGTACGATTATATTGGCATTTTTTAAAAGCAGCTGATTTTCCTGAATGAAGTTTTCATCTATGAGCTCATATATATCCATTTGGGATATAGCCACTCTCATGTCATTTTGCTCATCCATTATAGATAAATACATCGATGTAGGATAGCTATCAGATATCAAGGAGCTTTTCATATCTATGCCCATTTTTTCGCTTTCTTTAATGAGCTTTTGTCCGTAAAAATCATTGCCTACTGCCGATATAAGTCTCACTGGAATATCGAGCTTTGCTAGGTTTTCTGATATATTCCTACCTACTCCACCAAGTGATGTTTCAATCTTTCCTGGGTTTGAATCATATAGCTTCAAGCTTTCATTTGGAAATCCTTGAAGGTCTATGTTTGAGCCTCCAATTACAGTGACTTTTTTTTCTTCGCTCACTATATAGCCTTTTCCCATAATATAGCCCTTTTTCATAAGATTCGCTATGTGAACAGCCACCGATGACCTGTTAAGCTTCAGTCTATCTGCTAGGACTTGTTGAGCTATCATGGGTTCTTTTTTTAGTATTTCCAGTATTTCTCTTTCTCTAGAAGTCATGCCAACCTCCAATCCTTCTCCAACTTACAAAATTAAACTTTTGTTTATTAATATAACTTTTGTTTAATTGTATCATTTTTGTTTATTAAATGCAATATATTATCCATAAATTTTTTCTAAATAGAATATTAGGTTTAAAAGTACTATTATATTGATTTTACATCTTATTAATACCCAATAATTAGAATTAATCAATTGCACTTAGCTATAATTTAAGATATAAATAAAAGTAACATGAAAGGAGGTTCCTATGCCTATAGATATATTCATCCAGCGACTATTTATAGCTTTCATCTGCGGATTAATTATCGGTTTAGAAAGACAGCTACGGCACAAGATGTCAGCAGTAGTTACAAATGTTTTAGTCTGTATGGGCTCATTTTTATTTTTATCCTTTGCAATGCATGACTCTGCAAATGAACAGGCAAGATTAGCCTCACAGGTCATATCCGGAATTGGTTTTCTTGGTGGAGGAGTTATAATAAGAGATGGCTTTAGTATCAGAGGATTAAATACTGCGGCAACAATATGGTGCTCTGCATCTCTTGGTCTACTTATCAGCCAAGGCTATATAAATTATGCCTTTATAGGCACTGCCTTTATTTTATTTGCAAATATATTTTTAAAGCCTTTAGCCATAAGGGTAGAACATAGTAAATATGGCAATAGAGATATGGAGTACAATTATAAAATAAAGATTCAATGTAATGAGATTCAAGAAGATGAAGTTATAAATAGCTTTAGATCTTCTGTTGAAAACAAAAATATCACTATTAGAGGAATAGAAAGTAGACGCTCTGATGAAACAGACCACATGAGCATCAAAATTTATATTCTTACTTTTGGACAAAACGAAGAAGACATCTGGAAAACATTAAACTATATTCATAATAAATATGATATATATTCATATAGCTATGAATTAGAAGCTTAGGAGGATATCATGTTAAAATTTATCGCGTTGGTAGTTATGTTAATCGACCACATAGGTGCTAAGTTACTCCCTCAGTTTTTTTTCCTGCGCATTATAGGAAGGTTATCTTTTCCTATTTTTGCTTATATGGTTGCAACTGGAGCAAAAAGGACAAGAGATTTAGATATTTATATATCTAGAATGGTTATTTTTTCTCTTATATCTCAGATTCCTTTTGTTTACTCATCAGCTTCAGTAAGCATGGCTGATATGTCACTACTTGAGCTTGCATTTAAATCTTTTTTACCTGGAGTTACTTTTTTTGCAAGTCCAGCAATTATAGGTCATCCTGGTCTAAATATCGGATTTACTTTTTGCTTTGCACTTATGGCTATCAAGTTTATAAATCAAGCCAAAGAATATAAAGATGACAGAAAAAATGTCGCTCTTAGTTATCTTGGAGTAGTAGCTATGATATTAGCAGCTTTCTTCTTAAGAACCGACTATATGATGTATGGAGTAGCGATGGTTCTAGTTTTTTATAACTTTTCTATCGAAGAAAACTCCATTTATCCTAAACTAATATATATTTTGCCTTTGCTGATTACTATTTCTACTATGATAGTTCAAAGTGCTTCCTTACTTACGGTTCCAATCATCAAGAGATTTAAGGATGTGAGTCCAAATATGCTACCAAGATGGGTATTTTATGCATTTTATCCTGCTCATCTTTTAATACTTGGGATTGTCATGAGACAGTTTTAGTTTACTGTATATCAAAGACCCCTGCAGATTTTGCTGGGGTCTTAGTAGTTTTTCTTTTTTATGACATTAGTTTACAAATACTATTTGTAAATTCTACTGGGTCTGCTATACTTAGCCCCTCTATTAGTAAAGCTTGGTTGTAGAGAAGATTTGTATAAATTTTCAATTTATCTTTATCAGTTTCAAATGCAGTCTTTAGACTTTCAAACATCTCATGATTTATATTTAATTCTAAGACTTTTTCAGCCTTTGCTCCTTCAGCATTTGGCATAGCGCTTAAGATTTTCTCCATCTCAATGCTTAGCTCTCCATCAGCAGATAAGCACACTGGATGATTTTTTAATCTTACTGATGGCCTAACATCAGTAACCTTTCCTTCTAGAGCTTCTTTCATAAATGTAAACAGGTCTTTATTTTCTTCTTTTATTTCTTCTGTCTTTTTGTTTTCTTCTTCCATATCTATTCCTAAATCCTTACTAGATACAGACCTAAACTCTTTTTCTTTATATGACATTAGCATTTTGATTGCAAATTCATCAACTTCATCTGTAAAATAAAGAATTTCGTAGCCTTTATCAGTAAGAAGTTCAGTCTGAGGAAGCTTATCAAGTCTATCGTTTGATTCTCCTGCTGCATAGTAGATGTATTTTTGGTCTTCTTTCATACGCTCTACATACTCATCTAGGGTAACCATTTTCTTTTCAGTAGAAGAGTAGAACATAAGCAAATCTTGAAGTACTTCTTTTTCCATTCCATAATTACTGTAGATTCCATACTTCAATTGTCTTCCAAAGTTTTTGAAAAATTCTTCATAGTTTTCTCTATCATTTTTAAGTAGGCTTAGAAGCTCACTTTTTACTTTATCTTTGATTTTTTTAGCTATAAGTTTAAGCTGTCTATCATGCTGTAAGAGCTCTCTAGAAATATTTAGAGATAAATCTTCTGAATCCACCATCCCTTTTACAAAACTAAAGTAATCTGGAAGTAAGTCAGAACATTTATTCATAATCATTACACCGTTAGAATATAGCTCTAAGCCTTTTTCATATTCCTTAGTATAAAAATCAAACGGCATTTTTTCTGGAATATATAGTATCGCATTGTATCTTACTGCTCCATCAGCACTGATATGCACATGTTTTAGAGGCTTATCAAATCCATAATGTTTTTCTGAGTAGAAGTTTTCATAGTCTTCTTTAGTAAGCTCATTTTTATTTTTTCTCCATAGTGGTACCATGCTATTTAAAGTTTCTTCTTCTACCACTTCTTCAAATTCATCTTCACTACCTTCTTTTGGCTTGCTTGTCTTCATATCCATTTTTATTGGATATCTCACAAAATCAGAGTATTTTTTTACTATTGAGCGAAGTCTATACTCATCAAGATAATCGTCATAACTTTCATCTTCTGTATTAGCCTTGATATGAAGAATAATTTGTGTTCCTACTTCAGCCTTATCAGCTTCTTCTATAGTGTAGCCTTCCGCTCCAGTTGATTCCCATTTATAGCCCTTTTCTTCGCCTAAAGCTTTACTAATTACAGTTACTTTGTCAGCAACCATAAACGCAGAGTAAAATCCTACTCCAAACTGGCCTATAATATCAAATCCATCTTTAATTTCATTCTCTTTTTTAAATGCAAATGAGCCACTTTTTGCTATTACTCCAAGGTTTTCCTCTAGCTCATCTTTTGTCATACCAATTCCAGTGTCACTGATTTTTAGGATTCTATTATCCTTATCAGCTTCGATTTTGATAAAATAGTCATCCTTTGAAAAACTGATGTTTTCATCAGTAAGAGCTTTGTAATATATCTTGTCTATTGCATCGCTAGAATTTGAAATTAACTCTCTTAAAAATATTTCTTTGTGGGTGTAAATAGAATTAATCATCAAATCAAGCAGACGTTTGGATTCCGCTTTAAATTCTTTTTTTGCCATTCATATAACTCCCTTTCACTTGATATTTATATTTAAGATTT
>CAZFTH010000120.1:0-4959 GCA_964521745.1 uncultured Peptostreptococcaceae bacterium | reverse complement strand
ATCATAGACTCTGGATATATGGCTAATGGTGTTAATATGATTCCTCTTAAGCAGGTGGCAGACCATTTTGGATATGAAACTGCATGGGATAACTCTACGAAAACTGCAACACTAAGAAAAGAAAATTCTTCATTTACAGTTACTATAGGTCAACAAATGTATGGCTATAATAAAAGCCTTCAAAAATTTGAAGTATCTCCAGAGATAAAAGATGCAAGAACTTATGTGCCAGAATCTATTTTAGAATTGCTTCAGCAATAAATAATATAATAAAAAATATAAAAGGTACTACTTACAATTTTTATTCATGTGAGTAGTACTTTTTTATTGTGAATTTGACACAAACTAAAATCAGTTGTATAATTGTTTGATGTAAAACAGTTCGCCATACAACAGTTCGATTAGCAACAATATTAATTGAAGTAAGTTGGATAGTAATAATTTGGATAGTAATAATTTGGATAGTAATAATTTAGTAAGTTTGAGAATTCTAATTTAGAAAGTAATAATTTTAGAGCAATTAATTTAAAGTGAGGGATGCGAAGTGCATGAAAAATTTATTGGCCATAGAATTCGTATATTAAATAATCTTATAAAAAGAGAAATTGAAAGCTCTGAGCATTTTGCTTATGCACAGAGCATAACAGGAACAAATAGCTGGATTATAGCTTATTTGGCACAAAATAGCGATAAGGATATATATCAAAAGGACTTAGAAAAAAAGTTTTCAGTTACTAGATCCACTGCTTCAAAGGTAGTAAAATTAATGGTTCAAAAAGGTCTGATTGTAAGGGAAGAGGTAGAATCAGATGCAAGGCTGAAAAAGCTCATCCTAACAGAAAAGGCTCTAAACATGCATGAAGCAATTAAATCAGATATTTTAAAGCTAAATGAAAAGCTTACAAAAGGGTTTACAGATGAAGAAATAGAAACTATGCAGGGTTACATAGACAGAATGATAGACAACATTAATTCATAATGGATTATATGAAAGGAAGACTTAAGTATGATAAAGAAATTAGCTAGATATATAAAGGGCTATAAAAAAGACAGTATTTTAACTCCTATTTTCGTAATGCTAGAAGTAATAATGGAGGTTCTTATACCTTTTTTGATGGCAGATTTGATAGACAAAGGTATCGATGGTGGAAATATTCCGCTTATTATTAAGCTAGGGTTAGCACTTCTTATAGGTGCATTTATATCTCTATTCTTTGGAGCATTAGCAGGAAAAACAGCAGCTACAGCTTCAGCAGGCTTTGCAAAGAATTTAAGAAAAGGAATGTTTTATAATATTCAGGACTTTTCATTTTCAAATGTAGATAAGTTTTCTAATTCAAGCCTTATTACTAGGCTTACTACCGATGTTACAAATGTTCAGATGTCATATCAGATGATAATTAGAAATGCTGCGAGAAGTCCGCTTATGCTTATATTTGCACTTACAGCGGCTTTTGGAATAAGCTCGAAATTATCTTTAATTTTCTTGACTATGATTCCAGTTTTAGGAATTGGATTATATTTGATAATAAAAAATGCCTTTCCTATTTTTGAAAGAGTATTTAAATCCTATGATAATCTAAACAGGATAGTTCAGGAAAATCTTTCAGGGATAAGAGTAGTGAAGTCCTTTATAAGAGAAGAGCATGAGATAGATAAATTTTCAAAGACCTCGGACGAAATAAGCAAAGATTTTATAAAAGCAGAAAAATTATTGGCATTTAATATGCCATTGATGCAGTTTTCTGTGTACTCATGTATGCTCTTGCTATCGTGGTTTGGTGCTAGAGCTGTAGTAGCTAGTGGAAACAATCCAGCGCTTGGACTTAGTACAGGACAGCTTATGAGCCTTATAACCTATACAATGCAGATACTTATGAGCTTGATGATGCTTTCAATGGTGCTAGTTATGATAACAATATCGAAGGCGTCAGCAAGAAGAATAGTTGAGGTTCTAGATGAACAAACAGATATAAAAAATCCAAGCTCTCCTGTTTATGAGGTAGAAAATGGAGATATAGAATTTGAAAATGTCAACTTTAAGTATTCAGATAGTGCAGACAAGCGTTGTCTTGAGAATATTAATATAAAAATAAAATCAGGAGAAACCATAGGAATCATAGGAGGTACTGGCTCATCTAAGACTACTTTAGTCCAGCTTATACCTAGACTCTACGATGTAAGCAGTGGAGCTGTTAAGGTAGCAGGTATAGATGTTAGAAATTATGATATTAAGTCTCTTAGAAAATCTGTATCTATGGTACTTCAAAAGAATGTACTTTTTTCTGGAACTATAAAGGAAAATTTAAAATGGGGAAATCCAGATGCTACTGATGAAGAAATAAAAGAGGCATGCTCTATAGCACAAGCAGATGGCTTTATTGAGAGCTTTCCAGATAAATATGAAACCTATATAGAGCAAGGTGGAACCAATGTATCTGGTGGACAAAAGCAAAGAATTTGCATAGCAAGAGCCTTGCTTTCAAATCCTAAAGTGCTTATTCTAGATGATTCAACAAGTGCAGTAGACACAAAGACTGATTCGCATATCAGAAAAGAGCTATTAAGCAGTATGCCAAATACAACTAAAATCATCATAGGACAAAGAATATCTTCTATTTCTGAAGCAGATAAAATACTAGTGATGGATGATGGAAAAATAGTTGACTATGGAACTCACGAGGAGCTTATTAAAAGCAGTAGTATTTATAGAGAAGTGTATGAGTCACAGTCAAAGGGGGTGCTAGGAAGTGAAGCGTAATACGATAAAAAGATTACTATCATATATGAAGCATTATAAATTTTCACTTTCTGTAGTGTTTATATGCATCATTCTTAGCTCACTAATTGGTGCTGTTTCTTCACTTTTCATTCAAGTACTGATAGATGATTATATCTATCCCCTGCTAGTAGAAGCTGTGCCAAATTTTTCTGGCTTGTTTAGAATTCTGATGATTATGGCTAGTATTTATGGAGTTGGTGTGCTCGCTAACTTGATATACAACAGGACGATGGTAAAAATAGCTCAAGGAGTATTGAAGAAAATACGAGACGAGCTGTTTTCTCACATGCAGAGTCTTCCAATTTCGTACTTTGATACTCATGCTCATGGAGATATAATGAGCCATTATACTAATGACATAGATACTCTAAGACAGATGTTAACACAAAGTATTCCTCATGCTTTTTCATCCTTGATTACTATAGCAGCAGTTTTTGGTGCAATGATGTATTTAAGTATAGGGCTTTCATTGTTTGTACTTGCTTTCGTATTTATAATACTGAAGCTAGTGAAGAAAATAGCGAAAAGCAGTGGCAAGTATTTCATGAAGCAACAGCAGTCGATAGGAAGCATCAACGGATATATTGAAGAAATGATTAAAGGACAAAAAGTAGTTAAGGTATTTTGTCACGAAGATAAGATTAAGAAAGATTTTGATATAAAAAATGAAGAATTATGTGAGAATTCAACTTCTGCTCACAAGTATGCGAATATTTTGATGCCTATTATGAATAATCTTGGATATATTTTATATGTATTAATTGCACTTGTAGGAGGCACAATGGCAGTGCTAGGATTTAGCAATTTAAGTCTTACAGGATTAAAGCCTCTGACCCTTGGTATGATTGCATCGTTTTTACAGCTTTCTAGAAGTTTTATCAATCCTATAGCTCAGATATCACAGCAGATGAATTCAGTTGTAATGGCATTAGCAGGAGCAAAAAGAGTTTTTGATTTAATGGATGAAAAAAGCGAAGTAGACGATGGCTATGTGACTCTGATAAACGTAAAAGAAGACGAAGCTGAGCTAATAGAAACATCTGATAGAACTCAGAGATGGGCATGGAAACATCCTCATAGCGATGGAAGCATCACTTACACAGAGCTGAAGGGAGAAGTTCATTTTTATAATGTAGATTTTGGGTATACACAAGATAAGATGGTACTTCATGATATAACTATGTATGCAAAGCAAGGTCAAAAGCTTGCACTCGTAGGAGCTACAGGAGCAGGAAAAACAACTATTACAAATCTTATTAACAGATTTTATGACATTGCTGATGGAAAGATACGCTATGATGGAATTAATATCAACAAAATCAAAAAAGCTGACTTAAGAAGATCGCTTGGAATAGTGCTTCAAGATGTAAATTTATTTACAGGAAGTGTTATGGAAAACATAAGATATGGAAGGCTAGATGCTACTGATGAGGAATGTATCAAGGCAGCAAAGCTTGCAAATGCAGACAGTTTCATAAGAATGCTTCCAAATGGTTACGATACTGTGCTTTCAGGAGATGGAAATGATTTATCCCAAGGACAAAGGCAGCTTATATCTATTGCAAGAGCTGCAGTTGCCAACCCACAAGTTATGATACTAGATGAAGCAACCTCTTCTATAGATACACGTACAGAGTCAATAGTCCAGCAAGGAATGGATTCTTTGATGCATGGAAGGACAGTGTTTGTTATTGCTCATAGGCTTTCAACTATTCAAAATTCAAATGTCATTATGGTTATGGAGGATGGTAGAATAATAGAAAGAGGCTCCCATGAAGAACTGATAGAGCAAGCAGGTAAATATTATCAGCTTTATACAGGAGCATATGAGTTAGAATAAAAAAATTAGAAAAAGAAAGGATGATTTGATGCATTTAAGCGGACAGACACCGTTATTTAGAGCTAAGAATTTAGAAAAGTATTTGGGGATAGAAAGTATTTATCTTAAACTAGAAGGAGCCAATCCAACAGGACATAAGAATGACAGAATAGCAGAGGCGCTTTGCAAGTATGCTAAAACCAAGGGTTATGAAAAACTGTTAATACACGGCTCAGAGAGGTACTACAAATCTATAATATATTTTGCTGACTACTTAGAACTAGAGTGTTATGGCCAGGTTATAAAATCAGATTTAAATATCAGTAAGAAAAAGCAATTCCAAAATATAAACTGGATT
>CAZFTH010000119.1:0-4979 GCA_964521745.1 uncultured Peptostreptococcaceae bacterium | reverse complement strand
AGTAATGGATCTTCATCGTATAGCAGAAATTGGCAGTAAGGGCGTACTGCTTATGATGGGTGAAAGTACAAATGTTGAAAGACCTGGGTATACTTTATCAGAAAGTAACGTTGGACATACTTTAGATGAAATTTTTTCTGAAGCGACATCTAGGATTCTTATAGCAACGTTTGCTTCTAATGTTCATAGATTACAGCAAATTATTAATGCAGCATATAAAAATGAAAGAAAAGTAGCTACATCTGGTAGATCTATGGTAAATGTAGTAAACGTAGCTAGAAATTTAGGATATTTAAATATTCCTGATAACACTTTTATAGAACTTAAAGATATTAATAAATATCAAGATCATGAACTTGTTATAATGACCACTGGCTCCCAGGGGGAACCTTTATCGGCCTTAACTAGAATGGCCGCTCAGGAGCATAGACAAATTGAAATTAAAAAAGGTGATTTAGTTATTTTTTCAGCTCACCCAATTCCAGGAAACGAAAAGCTTGTTTCTAGAGTCATAAATCAGTTATTTGAAAGAGGAGCTAATGTAATCTATGAGAGTATATCAGATATACACGTATCTGGACATGCTTGCCAAGAAGAACTAAAATTAATGCATAGATTAGTAAAACCTAAATTTTTTATACCAGTCCATGGCGAATATAGACATCTTAAACAACACATGGAATTAGCAAAAAAATTAGGGATGTCTGAAGACAATGTATTTATGCTTAGTAATGGCGTTGTATTTGAATTAGATAAAGATCAAGGAAAGGTAGTAAGTAAAATACCATCAGGAAATATATTAGTAGATGGCTTAGGTGTAGGTGACGTTGGTAATATTGTGCTAAGAGATAGAAAACACCTATCTGAAGATGGATTAATGGTTGTGGTTGTAAGTGTATCTAGAGAGACTGGCAAGGTAGTTTCTGGTCCGGATATAATTTCTAGAGGATTTGTTTATGTTAGAGAATCGGAAGATTTAATGGATGGAGCCAGAAGTGTTATAAAGAAATCTCTTGAAACTTGTGAAAGTAAAAATATGAGAGAATGGTCATATCTAAAAAATACAATTAAAGATGAACTAAGAAATTATTTATATGAGAAAACAAAACGTAATCCTATGATATTACCTATTATAATGGAAGTTTAATTTAAATACCCCGATATCATATCGGGGTATTTAGCATAGAGTCTATTTTAATAATAAATCAAATTGATAAGGTGGAGAACTATGATAATAGAAATGCTAACTATGTTACCTGGTATACTAATAGCACTTACTTTTCATGAGTTTGCTCATGGATTTGCAGCTTATGCCATGGGAGATGAAACGGCTAAAAATGCAGGAAGACTATCTTTAGATCCTAGAAAGCATATAGATCCTTTAGGATTTATTATGCTATTTATAATGAGGTTTGGTTGGGCAAAACCAGTTCCTATTAATGAAAATAACTTTAAGAATGAAAGACTTGGTTTATTCCTTGTTTCTATAGCGGGAATAAGTATGAATTTGTTTTTAGCATTATTGTTTCAGATGATATTGTTTTTTACCGCAGACATAATACAGATATCTGCATATATTGATGTTATGAGAGCTGTAGTTTGGATTAACATAATGTTGGCTGCATTTAATTTGCTACCAATTCCTCCTTTAGATGGGTCTAAAATTATTTATACTTTTTTGCCTAAAAACCTAAGATTTACATTTTACAAATACGAGAGTTACGGTAGTATCATATTGATAATTCTATTATTAACTGGGGGAATTAGCTTACTTCTTAATCCTGTAATCAGCGCCTTGATTTCTTTTCTTAATTCTATTATCCTGTTGTTTAGAGGATAAAGGAGAAAAAAATATGTCTTATGAAATATGTATAGAGTGTTATGAAGGTCCAATGGATTTACTTTTAGACTTAGTATCAAAAAAGAAAATAGATATTTATGATGTCTCTATATCTCAAATTACAAAACAATATATAGAAAATATTTCTGATATTAGAGAAATGAATATGGATATAGCTAGTGAATTTATATATATGGCATCTAGGTTGCTTGAAATAAAGTCTAAATATATGTTATATGTAGGGTTAGAAGAAGAAATGGAAGATCCTAGAATTGATTTATATGAATCTATTAAAGAGTATGCAAAATATAAAAATTCAGCTGAAGAGTTTAAAAATTTATTACTTAAATCACCATCTAGGTATTATAGGCCTAGTATAGAAATTTATTATGAAGAAATCATAGATTTATCAAAAATGACACTAGAAGATTTATTGAAATCTTATCCAAAATCAAAAGTGGAAGAAAAAGATATAAAAAAAGATTTTACAAGAAAAATTATATCAATAGAAGATAAAATCAATGAAATTAAAATAATTTTAAATGAAAAAACATCATTTTATTTTGATGAGATTGCTGGAGAAATTATTAAAGAAGAAAAAATTGCTTCCATGCTAGGTATACTTGAGTTAGCAAAAACAAAAGAAGCTTACTTGACTCAAAATAGTCATTTGGAAAGAATCCATATAGAAAGGTGGAATGATATTGGATAAAAAATTTTATATAGAATCGGATGGTCAAATATACTTGAATCATCCAAAATCTGATAAAATCAATAAAATTGTTTCAGTATGTGAATCCTTAATGTTTGCATATGGAGACTTGATATCATTTAAAGATATACAATCACTCTTTAAAGGTAAAAATATTGAGGTATCCTTAAAAGATATTAGATATAGTCTAGAAATTTTAAAAAAAAGATATAATGAAAAAGAAAGTGGTTTAGAGCTAGTGATTATAGATGAAAAGATGCAATTAGCAACAAAATCTGATAATTATGATTATATTTCGCTGTATTTGCACCCAATAAAGAAAAAATCATTAACACAAGCATCATTAGAAACACTTTCTATTATAGCTTATAAACAACCTATAACAAAACCAGAAATAGAAAGTATCCGTGGAGTGAAGTGTGATAAAGCTATTGCAACTTTGTTAGAAGCTAATCTTATAGAAGAAGCTGGAAGACTAGACAAGATAGGAAAACCGATAATATATAAAACTAGTCAATTATTTTTAAAGCAGTTTTCTCTAGAATCTCTCAAAGACTTACCAATTCTAAAAGAAGATATTTAATATACTATTAAAATGATGGTGGGGTTGAGACCCAAATGATTTCTGCATTATTTGTGGAATTATTAATAATATAATGTTCTTTATCAGGAGTAAAGTAAAAACTTTCTCCTTTTTTTACTTTGTATTTTTTGTTTCCTAGGACTAAAATTATTGAGCCTTTTAATACATAGCCAAACTCTTCACCTGGATGGGGTCTGTCTAGTTCGCTCACCCCTTCAGGCTCTATTTCTATTAATATGGGTTCCATTGAATTTTTTTGAGAATTTGGAATAAGCCAGTGGATTTTAGATTTATTGTGCTCATAGTAAGCATCGTATATATCTTCCTTACCAAATACGATTTTATTATTAGAACTTTCGTTAAAAAAATCTTTTAAATCAGTTCCTAGAGCTTCTAAAATATCTACAAGAGTAGCTATAGATGGAGAAGTCAAATCTCGTTCCAATTTAGATATAAAACCTTTCGTTAAATCACATCTTAAAGCTAGTTCTTCTTGAGTAAGATTGTTAAGAATTCTTAATCTCTTAATTTTTTCACCTATAACCATATATTACATCTCCTTAAAGCTATTTCGTAAATATTTTATTTAAATTATAATTAAATATATTCTAGATTATTATACTTATGTTATATACTTATTATAACAGCAAAATAGTAAAGAAGGGAACATTATGAGAATAAACAAATTCATAGCTAGTTGTGGAGTTGCATCCAGACGAAAAGCTGAAGAAATGATACAAGAAGCAAGAGTTCAAATTAACAATAAGGTGGTAAACGATTTATCGACAAAAGTTCATGAATCAGATGTTGTAAAAATTGATGGTAAGATTATTAATATAATTGAAAATAAATATTATTATATGCTAAACAAACCCAAAGGTTATGTTTCAACTGCTAAAGATCAATTTGATAGGCCTTCGGTAGTGGATTTTTTTGATAAAAATCAAAGAATCTATCCAGTTGGAAGATTAGATTATGCTAGTAGAGGGCTTATTCTTATGACAAATGATGGAGATTTAACTTATGCATTGACACATCCTAAGTATCATATTGAAAAAGTGTATGAAGTCAGAGTAAATTTCCCTTTATCGAGTAATGAAATTGAAAAATTTAAATCAGGAATTGATATAGATGGATATATAACAGCTATATGTAAAATAAAATTAATTTCGGACACTTGCTATGAAGTTATTATAAAAGAAGGGAAAAATAGACAAATAAGAAAGATGTTTAAATCACTAGGAAAAGAAGTTTTAGATTTGAAAAGAGTATCTATTGGAAAATTGAAATTGAATGACTTAAAAGAAGGGACATATAGACCGTTAACAATTGAAGAAGTAAAATATTTGAAAAAAATATGTGATTTAAAAGGAGAAAAATAATATGATTTTGTTTAAAAACTATGGTAAAGAAAAAAGTGAAAAATTATCTTTTTTAAAATCTTTGATACCTTCTGAATATATAGATAATAATATTATGGCAGCTCAAGATGGAGATGAAATTATTGGGTCATGTTTTTATGAAATTGATGGTCAATTTTGCAAGTTGAATTGTGTACATATGTTAACTGAGGATGAACTTATTAAAGATGGCTTAATTAGAACTCTCATCAATGCTATGGACCTTCAAGGAGTTACAAAGATAATTGTGAAAATTGCAAGAGACAAATCATTTTATGCAAAAATAGGTTTTAATCCTTTATTTTTTAGTGAGTTTATGATAGATTTAAAGGGTGAAGAATCAAATTATTTAATTTTGGACACAAAAGATTTCTTTAAAAATACATGTTGTAGTTCCAAATAAGTTTTTAGGAGGAAAAAATGAAGAAGATTCGATTTACAGAA
>CAZFTH010000118.1:0-4981 GCA_964521745.1 uncultured Peptostreptococcaceae bacterium | reverse complement strand
CAAGCCTGTATTGGACTAGATAAAGATTTTATGATAAAAGCTCATTTATTAATTCCTGAGGGCCATGAAAATATAGCTTACAACTGGCTGTTAAACTTTCAGGAGTTTAACGAAGAGTATATAAAGATGTACAAGGAGTCAAAAGCTATAGGTAACGAAGGGGATATCTATGTTTTTTCAGATCCAGACTGGAAAAATGAAAATTATCCTGTTGGGCTTACAATATTTGATCCAAACCACAATTGTGCAGCGCTTTTAGGTATGAGATATTTTGGAGAGCATAAGAAAGGAACTTTAACCTTGGCTTGGGGATGCGCCAACAGAAATGGCTTTGCATCATGTCATGCTGGACAAAAAAGATATACATTAAAGGATGGAAGAAATTTTGTTGCAGGGGTATTTGGATTGTCTGGTTCAGGCAAATCCACGCTGACTCATGCAAAGCACGACGGAAAATACGAGGTTATGGTGCTTCATGACGATGCATTTGTAATTTCAGTTGAAGATGGTTCCTCTGTTGCACTTGAGCCTTCATATTTTGATAAAACTCAGGATTATCCTGCTGGCTGTGACGATAATAAATATCTAATTACAGCTCAAAATTGTGGAGTTACTATAGATGATAAAGGTAATAAAACCTTAGTAACTGAAGATATAAGAAACGGTAACGGAAGAGCAATAAAATCAAAGCTTTGGACTACTAATAGATTAGATAAGTTTGAAAATCCAGTAAATGCAATATTTTGGATTATGAAGGACGAAACATTACCTCCAGTACTTAAGCTTACGGATAATATATTAGCGGCTACTATGGGAGCAACTCTTGCAACAAAAAGAAGCAGTGCAGAAAGGTTACTACAAGGAGTAGATCCAGATGCTTTAGTTATTGAACCATATGCCAATCCTTTTAGAACCTATCCTTTATCAGATGATTACCTTAAATTTAAAGAGCTATTTGAAAAGAGAGCTGTTGAGTGCTATATTATTAATACGGGTAGCTTTATGGGCAAGAAAATTCCTAAAGAAATAACCTTGGGAATATTAGAGGATATAGTAGATAATAAAGCGAATTTTGTTTCTTGGAATGAAATCTTTGGTATGCAGATACAAGAACTTGCTGGATTTGTTCCTAATCTTTCGGATAAAAAATATTTAGAGGCACTAAATAACAGAATTCAAGATAGGATAAACTTTATTAAGAATAAAGAAATCGAACTATGCGGAAGGGATGCTCTGCCAAAAGAGGCTCTTGAAGCTCTAGTAAAAATGAAAGAGAGCATATACTCTCATATAGATTTAAAACATGTAGTAAATATATAAGTTGTTAATTTTATATCTAATTATTGTATTTCCTATTGAAATGAATAATTATTCGGTGTATAATTAAATTAACCGCAGAATGAAGCTGCACTATTTTAAGATATACCTTAAAATCAAGCCATGAAGGCTACTGTATTTTTATAATACATTAGTTTTTCATGGCTTTTTATTGTGATTAGAACCAGATTTCATGAACTCATTAATAATGGTGATTGAGTTAAGGGATGGATTGATTATGTATTATGAACAGAAATTTAATTATTAGGGGGAAGTATATGAGAAAATTTCAAGCTGGATTACTGGCAGTAGTTTTTTTATTAACATCAATTTTATTAGGGGGATGTAAGCAGAATTCAAGTGATATCAATGAAAGCTCTACACAAAGACCAAAGGATGAGTTATTGCTTGCTATTGGTTCAGAACCAGAAGGAGGATTCGATCCTATAAATGGTTGGGGGAGATATGGTTCCCCTTTGTTTCAAAGCACTCTTTTAAAGAGAGACCAAAATATGGATATAGTTATGGATTTAGCTAAAGCTTATGAGGTGAGCGAAGATAGCTTAAGCTGGACGGTAATTATTAGAGAGGATGTAAAGTTTTCTGACGGAAGCAATTTAACATCAGATGATGTTGTTTTTACATATGATACTTTGCTTAATAGTGCGTCTTCAATAGATATGACTTTTATGGAATCTGTAGAAAAAATAGATGACTACACAATAAAATTTAATTTAAAAACACCTAGATCTACATTTATTTCAAATTTAGTAGCGACAGGGATAGTACCTAAAAATCTTTATTCTGGGGAATACTATCAAAACCCTATAGGTTCAGGTCCATTTATATTAAAACAGTGGGATAAAGGACAGCAAATAATAGTTGAATCAAATCCTTTATACTATGGTCAAAAACCTCAGTTCAATAAAATAACATTTTTATTCTTAGAAGAAGATGCAGCTTTTGCTGCTGCAAAAGCAGGTCAAATCGATATGACATCAATTCCGCCTAGTTATGCATCTCAAAAAATCGAAGGGATGAAAATAGTCGAAGTGGATAGTGTTGATAATAGAGGAATTATGTTTCCTGTAGTGAAAAGTAATGAAGTAGATTCTGATTCAAGTCCAGTTGGAAATGATGTTACAGCAGATAAAGCAATAAGAGAAGCTTTAAATATAGCTGTTGATAGACAAGAAATTGTAGATGGGGTTTTAGAGGGATATGGAACGGCAGCTCACAGTATCTGTGAGGGCTTGCCATGGTGGAACGAGGAAACTGTTATTGAGGATGGAAATATAGATATGGCAAAGAAAGTTTTAGCTGATTCTGGATGGATTGACTTAGATAGTGACGGATATTTAGAAAAAGATAGTGTTAAAGCTGAATTTAATTTAGTATACCCATCGGGGGATCAGCTTAGACAGTCGCTTGCTATGGTAGTATCAGACATGGTTAAACCAATAGGAATAAAAATAAATATAGAAGCTAAGACTTGGGATGAAATAGAAGGTGTTTTACATAAAGATGCGATACTCATGGGATGGGGAAGCCACGATCCTCTAGAAATGTACAATGTTTATTCAAGTAATATGAAGGGGATTGAGTGGTATAATCCTGGCTACTACGAAAATAAAAAAGTAGATGAGTATATGGATAAGGCGCTTCAAGCTAAAACCGAAGAAGAAGCAAACGAATATTGGAAAAAAGCGCAATGGGATGGGGAAACTGGACTTAGTGGAAAAGGTGATGTTCCTTGGGTTTGGCTAGTAAATAGAAGTCACATATATTTGATGAAAGATAATCTGGATATTGGAAGTCCTCAAATACAGCCTCATGGCCATGGCTGGCCGCTAACAAGTAATATAGAGCAGTGGAAATGGATTGATTAACTGAAAGGACTATATTATGAATAATAACTCTGTCTTAACCTTTATTATAAAAAAAGTGATTAGATTTACAAGTCTATTATTTGCATTATGCGCACTATCATTTGTACTTATTTCGAATTCGCCTATTGATCCAGTTAAGGCATATATTGGGGCGGACATGATGAATGTCGGTCCTGAGCAAAGAGCTAAGATTGAACAATACTGGGGACTAGATAAGCCAGCTCATGAGCAATTTCTCTCATGGGCTAGTGCTGTAGCTAGAGGAGATTTAGGAGATTCAAAAATATATAGAAGACCAGTAATAGAAATTATTTCTGAAAGATTCGCAGCCTCACTACTTCTTATGGGAACAGCTTGGACCATTTCTGGAATACTCGGTTTTATTTTAGGGATAGTTTCGGCTGTGAAAAAAGGTTCATGGATAGATAAAGTAATTAAATGGTATTGCTTTGTTCTTGCATCTACGCCTACATTTTGGCTTGGCCTTTTACTTCTCATAGTATTTGTCGTTTGGCTGGGAATTCTTCCTATAGGGCTAGCAGTTCCTGCTGGGGTTTTAAAAACTGATGTAACACTTGCTGACAAGTTGATGCACTTTATACTTCCGGCGCTCACTCTTAGTATTCTAGGAGTGGCAAATATGGCAATGCATACTAGAACAAAACTGATAGAAGTTCTAAACAGCGACTATGTTTTATTTGCAAAAGCCAGAGGAGAAAGCGACTGGGAAATTGTAAAAAATCATGGTATAAGAAATATTGCTCTTCCTGCTATTACACTTCAGTTTGCTTATTTTGGAGAGCTATTTGGTGGCTCTATACTGGCAGAAAAAATATTTTCCTATCCAGGATTAGGCTCAGCTATAACAGAAGCAGGACTAAGAGCGGATGTACCTCTGCTTTTAGGAATAGTGCTGTTTTCAGCAATATTTGTATTTAGCGGCAATCTAATTGCAGATATTTTATACAAGGTTGTAGATCCAAGAATGAGGGGGATTAGTGCATCATGAGTGATTATGCAATAAATACAGCAAACAAAAAAAAGCAAAAACAAAAATTCACTATTAATAGAAGGCAGTATACTTTTGGAGTAATTGGACTGTCAATATTGATATTACTTAGTGTATTAATTGCTAGCTATGCACTGCCAGATTCAAATATTGCCACTAATCTAAATGCTAAAAATCTCGAACCATCATTTGATAATATTTTCGGTACTGATTGGTTAGGAAGAGATATGTTCACAAGAACTATTAAGGGACTTAGGCTCAGTGTTGCTGTAGGGGCATTAGCTGCAACAATAAGTGTTATAATAGCAACAATTTTAGGTATGATAGCGAGTATTAATGATAAATGTGATTTAGCTGTAAGCTGGTTTATAGATTTATTTTTAGGAATGCCTCACATTGTTTTTCTAATTTTAATCTCATTTGCTCTAGGCGGAGGCGTGAAAGGGGTAGTAGTAGGAGTAGCAGTAACTCATTGGCCAACTCTTACAAGAATAGTAAGAGCTGAGATACTACAAATAAAGACCTCTGATTATGTCAAAATTTCAAGACACATGGGAAAAACAAGCTGGTATGTGGCGACAAAACACATATTGCCGCATATAGTTCCGCAACTACTAATAGGCTACTTATTATTATTTCCTCATGCAATCTTACACGAAGCAGCTATTACTTTTTTAGGCTTTGGGTTATCTCCACATAAGCCAGCGATTGGAATAATATTATCTGAATCAATGATGTATTTATCTACAGGTATGTGGTGGCTTGC
>CAZFTH010000117.1:0-5066 GCA_964521745.1 uncultured Peptostreptococcaceae bacterium | reverse complement strand
ATGATGAAAAGCTTGATGAAATCTTTGAAATTGTGAAGAATCAAGGTGAATACTAGAATGAATAGCATCGTAATCAATGACATAGAAATTGAAGTTATAAAGAAAAATATCAAGAATGTCCATCTCTCAGTTCATCCGCCGGCTGGTAGAGTGCGTCTTGCAGCTCCTGAGAATATGGATGAAGAGGCTATTAGACTTTTTGCCATATCCAAGCTTTCATGGATTAAGAAACAACGAAAAGAATTTGATGCCCAGGAACGGCAATCTGTTAGAGAGTTTTTGTCAGGAGAAAGCCATTACTTTATGGGAACAAGGTATCTACTCAATGTCATTGAGTCCAGTGAAAAACAGCGAGTGGAACTGCGAAATAAGAAGTACATGGACCTTTATGTTAGACCAGGACATACGAAAGAAAAACGTGAGCGGATTGTCAGTCAATGGTATCGAGAAGAGCTCAAGCACTTGATTCCTGAATATATAAAAAAATGGGAAGATCCAATCGGTGTAACTGTTAATGAATGGGGCGTCAAACTCATGAAAACAAAATGGGGCACCTGCAATGAACAGGATAAACGAATATGGATCAACCTTGAACTAGCCAAGAAGAATCCAAGATGCTTGGAATACATTATTGTACATGAGATGGTTCATCTACTTGAAAGGCACCATAATGACAGGTTTAAAGCGCACATGGATGAAATTCTTCCGAACTGGAAGAGCATTCGAGACGAGCTAAATGAAATGAGTTATGAAAGTAGTCAATGGACCTACTGATTAATGATTAGCTAAAAATGGGAATTAAATGCTTTTAAATAGTAGAATTAATAAAACTAGTATATTTACTCATTATGTTTCATAAAAGCTAAGAAAAAGTGATATTACTAATTTAGGTCTAGGCATTGATATAAAAAGCTATTAGTATATCACTTGAGATAATCTTTCATATTTTAACTATGTATATCAAAATAATATGAAGTGATTAGCTTAATTATTATTTACAGTATCATGATTTAGTGGGGGTGAGAGTTTGACTATAAAGAGAGTCAGAATCAATGGATACAAATCAATAAAAAATTGTGATTTATATATTGGTAAAGAAAATTTATTTGTGGGTGAAAATGGATCTGGGAAGTCAAATTTTATATCAGCAATAAAATATTTTTATTCAAATATGGTTCATAAAAATAAATCTGAATACGTTTTTGATGAAAACAACAAATACTGCAATGAAGTACTTATTTCTATAGATTACGATTTAAGTGAGATTTATGTTGCAGCAATGAAAAACAAGGATCATTATCAATCATATTATAAAAAAATTGAATCTATTTTTAATAAATGCAATAATGGCATATTAAGAGTGGAAATGCGTCAAATTAAAAACGCTGAAATTAGTTGGAATATTGGATATTCAGATAGACAAACCATAAAGAATATATTTGAGATATATGACCTAAATGATAAAAAAGCAGAAGAAGATAAATGGAATTTAATATGGGTTTTATTAGGGGATTATTTCAAAGGTTCTAATGAATTAAATAAAATCATAAAGGAAAATTTAAAGTCAGGTTTATTAGAAATAGAAGAATTCAGAAGACTAAATGAGAAGCATGAAATTCTAGATGGTATGTTAGAAAATGAAGGTTTAAAACTTAAGGAATGGACTAATAGGGAATATTCAGCCCAATTAATGAAGTTATTATTTCGAGGTGATGAATTTATAAAAGATAATAAGAGGTTAAATTATTTTTCCAGAGGTACAGATTTATTTAGTTTTTATTCAATTACTATTGGTATTATAGGTCAAATATCAATTAATAAGTTGAAGAGACCAATAATAATGTTTGATGAACCAGAAAACAACTTACACCATAAGTATATTGATAAGTTTGTTGATCTTTTAAACTCAAGAAGTAATAAACTGAGCTTTATTATATCTACCCATTCAAGTAGACTTATGAAGAATGCAATAAGGACCGATTTAATATACAACACTGTCCATGTATACAAAGACCCCAGAGGTTACTCATTTTATAAAAAAATTAACTTGAATAGAAATACTGATAGAAGACATATGTATCACTTAAGTGATGAAGATGCGAATGCTTACTTTTCTAGATATATGGTTTTGGTGGAAGGCGAAACTGAATTGGAGGTATTTAATAATTTAGCTATAAGAAAAATATTTAATAAAACATATGATATTGATTTTTATAGTGTAGTAGCTGAGAAACCTAGAGAAGATTTAATAAGTCCAAACAATACACAGGCTGAGACACTATTTTATTCACTCTTAGATATTGATAAAATTATAATTTATAGAAACAATAATATAGAGTTGAATCATAAGGACTTATTTAGGTCCCTACATAGAGATACCGAAAAATATTTAATAAATAGGTGTAATAGCGAAATAAAACTTAGAGATGATACTTATTTCCGCTTCAAAAAAATAAATAATATGATCAAAGAGAGAAATGAAAAAGCCAACTCTTTAGTTGAAGTAAACTCTGAATTACAACATAAGAGCTCGGAATTTAAGAATCTAATATTTAAAGGAAATACAGGTGTTTTGGTGTATGATCAAAGAATAAAAGATGAGCTGAAGAAATATTTAAATAGCTATAAAATATTTTTTTTAGAAACAACGATTGAAGGGGCAATTATTAATAAAAAAACCATTAGATATATAGATGAATATGTACTTTATAAAATATTACAGGAGGCATATTTTTCTATGGGTAGTTTTAATAAAATTCAATATAAACATATAATAACGTCAAAGATAAATTGCTATAAAGATAATTATACAAAAATATTAGATAAATATAACGATGAAATAAAAGTTGAGATAATACGTATGTTGTTCGGAGGCAAAACTAGTAGTTTAATGAAATATAATAATTTTACTGATTGTATGGATAATTATATAGAAAATCATGGAAGCAATCCAGATGCAATAACAGATGAGTATATATTACTGAAAAATGAAACGCTAAAGGCTAAAAATATTATTGGCTTTAATAAAAAAACATCCTGGACAAGCGATTTTTTTTCTTATTACTATTTAAGAAATATATATGACCATCGTAACTTTAATAAAGAATATGAAATAATATATTTATTTAAAAGCATCGATACTATCTTAAGTTACTGTAATGATACAATTGGATTGACAGAGCAAAGACAAGCTCAATTAGTAAATAGTTTGGACAAATATTTTGGGAATTTTGCACAAAACTCGAGCAAAGCAAATCGTGCTATTCTCTTTTCATCCAATAATAACAATAAGAAGATGATAGATAAAATGAAAAGGGATTTTCCAGAAATTAATGATTTAATTGAATTATTTATATAATTTATTATAATATATATATATCAATCAGTAAGTAGCAATGTAATTGTATTGAAGTGTATTAATTTCAATATAACAACTTGAGGACGGTAGCTTCATGAAGCATTGTTGTGGAGCTACTTGATATTCCAAGGAAATTAGAATTACAAATAGGAATAGTTGTCTGTTACCTATTGAGAGTTAATTAAACTTGCTTAGACTAATTTGCATAAATGCAAGCTTTAAGAGGTACTTACTGATTGATATTATTAAAGGGTGAAGTGGATGAATACAAATATTTATGAACTAGAATTTTTAAAGAGATATATTTTAAACTTAAGCTATGAGGACAAAAACATACTTGAGGATGATAAACAGGATATTTATGAAGAGCATACAATTAATAAACATGGCAAAGAGAGAACAGTATATACATTATCAGGAGAAAAAGGGAAAAGATTAGCTGAATTACAGAAAAATTTAACAGACAAATATTTATCTGGCATAAATTTACCCTATCCGGTGAAGGGGTATGTTAAAGGTGAATCGTATAGAACCTTTTTGTTAGAACATATAGGAAATAAATATTTTTTAAGGCTAGATATAAGTTCTTTTTTTGGAACCATAAATACTGAAAAATTCAATAAGGAGTTTACAAATATAATCAGAATAAATGATAATGAGGAAAAAGAGAAAGCTATGAAATTGATAGAAGATATTTGCTTCTATAAGGGGGTTCTACCCCAAGGTGCTTGCTCTTCTCCTGCAATGTCTAACATTATATTTTCTAGAACTGATCAAAGAATTTTAAAATATTGTCAGAAAATGGGTGTAAGATATACTAGATATGCAGATGATCTTTTATTTTCATCGAGAGATTTAGACTTTGGTAAGTTCAAACAATTTATCAAAAAAATTAGATACATATTATCTGACGTGGGGTACAAATTGAATTACAATAAAATAGTTTATTCGATTAATGGGGAATTAAACTTAAATGGTTATATTTTAAATGAAATAGAAGTAAGATTATCAAGGAAAAGATTTAATAAGATACGTTCTGTAATAAATACTGTCAATTATGTACTAAAAATAAATAAGAAAAAGTTGTCAGAACTGATACTTAAAGCTAATAGGAAGTTTGTTTTTTATGAACCACTAAAAGATAATAATAAATGGAAGGGTGTAAGGTTCTATTACGGAGAAATTAATAGTAAGAAGCATCTTTCGCAGTTCCGTTATTTATATGTTCCAATAGATGAGCTGATATTAAATGTAGTCAACTTCTCTATGGAGAATAATGGACAAGTTGATGAAGAAAAATTGGAGATTATAAAACATAAAGGAAATTGGGATTATCCTAAATACAGTTTCACCAGCATGAATTCTTTATCTAGTTATTTACTAGGTCAAAGGTCATATTTAATAAGCTGGATATCTGGTCAAGATACATATAGTCAAAAACGAATAAAAAAAACTATAGACCAGATAGAGCAAACTATAAATAAGATAGAAAGTATATATGATTATTAATTAGATACTTGAGAATCTTGCATAATTGCATTCTCGCTTGAAATAAACAAAAACACCTCAATAAGCATCAAAGATGCCCGAATTTAAAAATGAAGTTTATAGGTTACTAAGGTGTTTTAAGCTATCTTGGTAACAACTGATGACTTCTTGTTTATGGCTATGGTACCAGCTACAAGTGCAATACAATTTAATAGACAAT
>CAZFTH010000116.1:0-5182 GCA_964521745.1 uncultured Peptostreptococcaceae bacterium | reverse complement strand
CTTCCTCTTACACAGGGAATTAAATTGCTAAAAGCCTCATCTTTAGGTCTAGGTATTGATAGTAATGTTATAGTGGCTCCAGCTATTATAATGACAGGGATAGCGGTTATTTCAGCTGCAGTAGCTATTAAATTTTTTAAATGGGAGTAAAGTTCAAAAAAGGACAGGTCACCTTTTTCAAAATAGATATAGGAGTGAACCTGTCCAATCAGAATCTTATGTTTTTTTTAGTAGAATGATGATAATACCGCGGCTTTGCTGATGATGCCTTTTAGGGTATTGTCTTCATCTGTTACGGCTATTGGATAATTTGATACTGCTGTAATTTCCAGTAGGTCATTAATTAGGGTATCTTCTCTTACAGTTCGCAAATCTGTTTTTATAAAAGGAGCTAGTCCTAGTCCTTCTTTTTTTGCTTTTACGGCGTCTTCTATACTTATAATTCCAAGGAATTTCATTTCATGATGTACCACATAAGCTGAAGAAAACCCATTTTCTCGCATCTCTTGTATAGCACGCGATGGGGTGTCAGTAGTTCTAATTAGGCAGGTAGGCGTTATCATTACATGTTTTGCACTTAAGATTCTTGTTTTATCTGCGCTATCTATGAATTTTTCAACATAGTCATCAGCTGGATTTGAAGCCATGTTTTCTGGCGTATCTATCTGGATGACTTCGCCGTCTTTCATGATTGCAACAGTATCGCCTAGCTTAAATGCTTCGTTAATATCATGAGTGATGAATATAACGGTTTTTTTTAATTTTTTTTGTAAGAGTAAGAGTTCAAATTGCATTTCTCTTTTTACTAATGGGTCAAGTGCTGAGAAAGGTTCATCCATAAGTAGCACCTCTGGATCATTTGCTAGAGCACGTGCAAGGCCAACTCTTTGCTTCATTCCACCAGACAAACTAGAAATAGCATAATCATCCCATCCACTTAGCCCTACCATATCGATGACTTCTTTTGCCTTTAATTGACGCTCAGTTTTTGGCATTTTCTTTACCTCTAATCCGTAGGCAACATTATCGAGAACATTGCGGTGGGACATTAGTGCAAAGCTTTGAAAAACCATAGATATCTTATTACGTCTATATTCTTGTAGCTCTTGTTTATTAAACTCCTCAATATCTTTACCATCAAAGAAAATTTTCCCTGAATATGGTTTATTAAGTTTATTAAAGCATCTAACTATGGTTGATTTTCCAGAGCCAGATAATCCTATAATGACGAAGGTTTCGCCACGTTTAATCTCAAAGGAAACATTTCTAAGTGCTACTGTGACGCCTGTTTTTTTTTGTATATCTTCTTTACTGATGTTTTTATCTAAGAGCTTCATAGCTTCAGCTTTATTCTTTCCATATAATTTCACAATATTTTCTACCCTTATAATGATGTCATCGCTCACTGAATTTCCGCCCCACTTTCTTTAACAAATCCTTGTGTCAGGCGATCTAATATAATCGCTACTATAACAATGGATATCCCTGGCATAAGTGCTTTGCCCATTTCTGTACGATTAGTTGCTAAAAGGATTTCCATACCAAGTCCATTTGCACCGATAAGTGCGCAGGTTACTACCATAGACATTGCCATCATTATGGTCTGGTTTACACCTGTCATGATAGTTGATTTAGCCTGTGGAATCTGGACTTTGATAAGGGTTTGCATCATTGTAGAGCCAAATGATTTGGCTGCTTCTACTACCTCTTTGTCAACATGTGTTATGCCGTGACTAGTCATCCTTATCATAGGAACTACTGCATAGATTGTAGTTGCCATGAGAGCGGGGGTCTTTCCAATACTAAATAACATAACTGCTGGTACTAAGTAGACAAAGCTAGGCATGGTCTGCATTAAATCTAAGATGGGTCTGATGACGCTTTCTGCTCGTTTGCTCATGGCTATGAGTATGCCAAGAGGAAAGCCTATGGCAAGGGATAATAAAACTGAGGCTATAACTATGCTAAGGGTTTCAAGCATTAATGCCCACAGGCCGCTCGCTCCTACAAAAAATAACATACTGCCATATAATAGTGCCACTCTTTTTTTCTTACTAACATAAAAACCAAGTCCCATAACAAGTATAATCATAAGCCACCAAGGAATAACGCTAAGTACCCAGTTAATTCCTTGAATAGCTCCAATAACAACGGACTTAATTCCCATGAATACTTCTCTATGTTCTCTGCTATATGCTTTTATCCAAATATCGATACTGTCGCCAATATCAAATTGTAAGTTTTCAGGAAATTTAGTTATATTCATATTTGTTTTCTCTCTTCTTTATTTACTGTAAAGCTGCTTTAACTAATTCTGCTTTATCAGCAGGCAACCACTCATCAAGTAAATTTTGATTTTCTTTTAGTAACCATTTTGCTGTTTGCTCATGTGTTTCGCCGCTCTCATCTAAATGTGCTAGAGCTGTACTCACTAATTCGCTACCGGTTTGATATTTTGAGAAGAATTCTAAAAGATCAGGTGCTTTCTCTCCAAAATTCTTGCTACTTACTATTTTTAGTTCTTGTTTAGGAAATTCACATAAACCTTGATCAAAAAGTTCCTTATCATACGGAGCATCCTCTAATAATACGATGTCTAATTTTCCACTTATCCATGTTGGTTCGTAACAATACCCAACCCAAGCATCACCTAAATTATAGGCTGATGATAATGAAGCAAAAAGTGTTGATTCACTACCTAGTCTAGCATAATTGTACATTTCATTTAATCCATAAGCTTCATACTTTTTATACAGAACTTCATCTGCCATCCAGCCAGGGATTGAGCCGTATATTCTGCCTTTTGTTTTGTCTTCATCATCTGGAAATAATTCTGGATATTTTTCTAAATCTTGAACAGTTTTTAAATCTGGAGCCATAGCCTCAATGCCTCTTTGCGCATCGCCCTCTATTACATATCTAGGAACATAAAGTCCCTGTGCACTATTTGGTACAAGGATGCCCACATCTACGATATCTCCACTTGCTACATCGGCTTCATATGTTGCCACGTTATCAGTCCAACTTTCGATATCTAAATCCACGTCACCCGATATAATTGCCTGCCAGTTCATAGTCGAAGACCCTGTTGATAATTGAAAATCATAATTATCATAAGCGCTATCAACGATAAATTTAGCAATCTCATTATGCAGCTTCTGACTGTCCCATCCATTGTCTGTGGCTTTTATGACCACTGTTTCACTAGCTTGCTTTGCACAACCGCCTAGCACCATTAAAGCGCTTAGAGCAATTGCAAATCCTAAAATTATTTTATTCTTCATATAATTCCTCCTTTGGAATAAATTGGTAATTTATAGTGACAACTTATATTATAGCAATAAATTGTTACTCGGTCAAAATTTTTAAATAAAATTGATGATTTAATGAAGTATTTTATAGAAGCAGCGTATGAACTTATAGTTTCTATTTGCGTGAGTAGTTTAAGTAAGTAAAATATAGTATATATTACACACTAGGAGATTCTTATGAATAAAAAATTAGAAAAATTACCTCCAAGGTGGAATAATAAGCTAGTGAATATTGAAACTGTAGAAATAATCTATCTACCACCAGGTACAGAAGAACTTAGAGAATTACTATGAAATTTAGAGGAGTTTATAAATATTGATGACGATATAGATCCACTGATTAAGCTTGCAGTTATCCATTATCAGTTTGAAAGCATCCATCCATTTTATGATGGTAATGGAAGAACTGGCAGAATCATAAACGAACTTTATCTTGTAATGAAGGATTTGTTGGATTCACCAATATTGTATCTTAGCAAATATGTCCTTGAAACAAAGAGCGAATATTATAGGTTACTAAATGAAATTCATAAACAAGAAAACCTAAAATTCATTCAAAAGAATTAGTAAATCTCATTTTTACAGAATTTTATACACGGATTTCTAGCGTAGAAAGTGAACTGAATGTAACAAGAAAAACAGCATCAAACTAATTAAGTCAACTAGTTGAAGTAGATATTCTTACAGTAGAAGTGAGGGGAAAAGACAAAATATTTATTAATAGGCGCCTTATAGAATTGATGAAAAGATTGTAAATAATTTCAGTTTAATGAAATAGACCTGCATATGCAGGTCTATTTATTATAAGCAAAAGTAGGAATTGGAGTTCTCTTATGAAGAGCTGCCTTTTCTAGCTTTTTAATTTTTTATACAGTTTCTTGATTATCAAGCTCAAGGTTTCTTATATATTTATGAACATCCTCATATTTTAATCCAAGTCTTTCCTCATCGGATTTTCCAGAAAGTCCATCGGTTGGAGTTTTGTGAACTAGGTCATATGGGAGTTCTTCCAATGTATCTCCTACTTTCACTACTTCTACGCTTGTAAGGTTTGCGATAGGGTTAAAATCTACTCCACCGTCCCCATATTTAGTAAAATATCCTAGCGTTAGTTCGCTCAAGTTTCCTGTGCCACATACTCGGCAGTGGTGGGATTGTCCCCATGCATAAAGAGTCATCATACGGATACGAGGAGCTATATTTATTTTTGCATCCACTGATATTTCATCTCCAGTTGATTCAAGTACAGCTAGTTCAGCGTCATATACTGGTTTTATATTTATTACTCTTGAGTTTATACCTAAAGCTTCACATACCTTATGACTATCAGCTATATCTATCTGGTCACCATTTGGCATTAGAATTCCATAGACATTTTCTTTACCGTAAGCTCTAGCGCAAAGAGCTGCAACCACGCTGCTATCTTTACCTCCTGATATGCCTAGTGCTACTTTAGTTAAGCCAGTTGATTCTTTGTAGTCTTTTAACCATTTAATAATTTCATCTCTAATTTCGACTGCATTAAATTCATAGCTCATTATTATCATCCCTTCAATTTAAAGTGCTTACATCAAAATCTATTTTCATGGAGAGTACTTCTGACATCGTATATTGATATTTCATTATAAACCTTACCATTTTTGAACACGCTCTGCAATAAATTACCTTCATTTGGAAGAGTAGCTCTAGTGTAGCCATCTGTTACAGCTATATCCCCATTTTCATCATAGTGGACATAGCACATACCTTTTTGAGATTTTTTGAAGTTTCCTGTATCGGTTACAGGGTTTTTAAATACTTCTATTGGTTTGCCATCTACTTCCACATAGGTTGCTTTTATTGCTATTCCGTAAGTGTCTCTAGTAAAAGGC
>CAZFTH010000115.1:931-5187 GCA_964521745.1 uncultured Peptostreptococcaceae bacterium | reverse complement strand
TAGCGGCAAGGCTACGCAGACTGAGCTTTTATATAATAAACTGAAGATGGATGGATATAATGTAAGAAAAATAGAATTTCCAAATTATAAAAGTGAATCCTCGGCTTTAGTGAAGATGTATTTAAGAGGAGATTTTGGCTCAAAACCAGAGGATGTGAATCCCTATATAACTTCTACTTTTTATGCTGTAGATAGATATGCTTCCTTTAAAACCTCATGGGAAGAATTTTATAATAATGGTGGAATAATAATTGCAGATAGATATACTACCTCTAACATGGTTCATCAAGCGGCAAAATACGATGACTATAATGATAAAGATAAGTTCTTGCAGTGGCTTGATGAGTATGAGTTCGACTTTTATGGACTTCCAAGACCTACAAAGGTATTTTTTCTAAATATGCCTGTAGAATTTTCGTTTAAGCTTATGAAAAATAGAAAAAATAAAATTACAGGCAATGTCAAAAAGGATATTCATGAAGCAAATAAGGGTTATTTAGAAAAATCTTATGAAAATGCTCTTTATGTGGCAAAAAAATACGGCTGGGAAAATATTGACTGCACCAGCAAGGATAAATTGCGTCAAATTAAAGATATTCATGAAGAAATATACAGCTTGATTTTAGAAAGCTTGAAATCTAGTGAGGATGGAGATTAAATTGGAAAGAGATAAGTTATATAAAGAAATACAAGATAATCTTTTTTATGCTGTTTCTACTCAGACTCTATCTCATGCATTTATTTTTGAAGGGTCTAAGGATTCAAAAAAAGAGCTAATGGCAAGGGAGCTTAGCAAGAGAATACTAGAGACTGAGCATTTAGAAAACTGTAGCGATTATTTTGTAGTAACTAGTGAAAAAATGAATATAGAAACTATTAGATTTATAAATAAAGACTGCTATGTAAAGCCCTTTAAAGCAAAAAAAATCTATGTATTTGAAGATGCTATGAAAATGACGCCAGCTATGCAAAATGCTTTTCTAAAAACTTTGGAAGAGCCTCCTTCAGATGTACTTTTTATACTTTTATGTGAAAATGCTAGAGGATTGTTAGATACAGTGAGATCTAGATGTATATCTTATTATTTTCCATCTGAGGATACAGCTTTAGATATGGATAAAGGATTAAAAGAGCAAATAGAGAATTTATATAAAAATCTTATTGAAAAAAATGAAATCGGTATAATTCAGTATATGGAAGATTTAAAAAAACAAAAAGATGATATTGAAATAGTTTTAGATGCATATATGGATTTTACGAGGGATATATTAATTACAAAAGAGCGTAGTGATTATTTATCATATTGCATAGCAGAAAATGAAATTGTGGATACGCTAGCTTCTTCTTTTACCCACTTTCAGCTTCTGACAATTATTGATATAATAGAAGATACTAGAAAAAAATTATCTAGTAGATGTAATTACAATTTGACCTGTGAGGCGATGCTTTTTAATATAATGGAGGTTATAAAGTGATAAAAGTCGTAGGAGTTAGATTTAAAAAAGCTGGGAAAATATACTATTTTGACCCAGTTGATATAGAAATAAGTCAAGATGAAAAAGTAATAGTTGAAACAGCTAGGGGGATGGAGTACGGTATTGCAGTAGTACCTGGCAAAGAGGTAGAGGAATCAGATATTATTGCACCTCTTAAGCCTATTATTAGACTTGCCAATGAAGAGGATATTCAAAGAAATCTGGAAAACAAAACCCTTGCAGAAGAAGCTTTTAAAATTTGTGAAGAAAAGATAGTAGTACACCAGCTTGATATGAATCTTATCGATGCCGAATATACTTTTGATAGAAATAAGTTGATATTTTATTTTACAGCTGAGGGAAGAATTGATTTTAGGGAACTAGTAAAAGACCTAGCTGCGATTTTTAGAACTAGAATTGAGCTTAGACAAATAGGTGTCAGAGATGAAGCTAAGTCACTAGGCGGATTGGGTTGCTGTGGTAGACCACTGTGTTGTTCTACTTGGCTAGGAGAATTTCAACCTGTTTCTATTAAAATGGCAAAAGATCAAAGTTTATCTCTTAATCCTACTAAGATTTCTGGTATTTGTGGGAGATTATTTTGTTGCTTAAAATATGAACATGAAACCTATGAAGGAATACTTGAATATATGCCTGAAGTAGGAAGTATAATAAAGACTCCAGATGGGGTAGGAAAGGTGCTTGATTCTCAGGTGCTAGCTGAGGAAGTAAAAGTTCTTATGGATAATAAGGATACAGTAGATATAAGGAAATTCAAAGCCCATGAAGTTCAAGTATTAAAGAAACCTAAGAAAGCTCAGGAGTCAAATATCCATGAAGTTGAAAAAGAACTTAAGAAATTAGAAGATTAAAAAAAAGGAGCGTAGGCTCCTTTTCTAATTTAAAATATATAATAAGTATAAAGGAGATAAAAATGCATGAATTATTAAATGAAAATGAAAGAATTGACGACTTGCAGATACATGACTTAAAAATCATACAGCAAAAGGATGGTTTTTGTTTTGGAATAGATGCTGTTTTATTATCAAATTTTGTAACAGTAAAAAAAGGATATGTAGGAGCCGATTTTGGAACAGGAACTGGGATTATTCCTATACTTGTAGCAGGAAAAAGCAAGGTTGACCATATATATGCAATAGAGATTCAAAAAGAAGTTGCTCAGATGGCTAATAGATCTATTATGCTCAATAAATTGGAGGACAGAATCGAGATTTTAAATATCAATTTAAAGGATGCACTTTCTTATATCAAGCCTCATTCTCTTGATTTTATAACCTCTAATCCACCCTATATGCATGCCAATGGACTGACTAATGAAAATGAAAAGAAAAAAATATCAAGACATGAAATCCACTGCAATTTAGATGATATAATGAAGACAGCATCAAAGCTTTTAAAGGATAATGGAAGTTTTTTTATGGTTCATAGACCTATGAGACTTTGTGACATATTTGTAAGTGCTAGAGCTCATAAGCTAGAACCAAAATTGATGAAATTTGTACATCCAAAGCCATCAAAGGCTCCGAATTTGGTACTGATAAAGTTTGTAAGAGCTGCAAAGCCGGAGCTTAAAATACTAGACCCTCTTTATGTACACAAAGAGGATGGTAGTTATGATGAAGAAATAATAAGAACATATTCTATTAAGGAATTAGGTGAAGATTTTGGCTAAATTATATGTATGCCCTACTCCTATTGGAAACCTTGGAGATATTACTCTTAGGACTATAAGAACTTTAGAGGAAGTAGACTATATAGCAGCAGAAGACACTAGACATACTATTAAGCTTTTAAACCATCTAAATATAAAAAAAACTTTAATAAGTCTTCATGAGCATAATGAAGCATTTAAATCAAAGGGGCTAATAGAATTAATAAGATCAGGTCATGAGGTTGCGCTTGTATCAGATGCTGGAATGCCAGGGATATCTGATCCAGGAGAAAAACTCATCAAGCAGTGCATTGAAAATGAGATAGAGGTTGTAACTCTTCCAGGACCCTCAGCATTTATTACTGCTCTTGTAAACTCTGGACTAGATACAAGCACATTTACTTTTGTTGGATTTTTGGACAGGAATAATAAAACTAGGAAAGAAACAATTGAAGCACTTAAAGCTAGACAAGAAACCCTTATTTTTTATGAAGCTCCACATAGGATAGAAAAAACTATTTCTGAGCTTTTTGAAATACTAGGAGACAGAAAAATAGTAATAGCAAGAGAGCTTACTAAAAAGTATGAGCAGTATATAAGAACAAGCCTTAAAAGCTTGAGTGAAAATCCTTCTATGCTAGAGCATAGAGGAGAAATAGTTATTATTTTAGAAGGAGCTATAGAAGAAGTAGAGCCTGAAATAAATAAAGAAGCTGTTGAAAAAAGAATTAAAGAACTGCTTTTGCAAGATTTATCTACAAAGGAAGTTGCTAAGCAGATATCTACTGAGTATAAAATTAAAAAAAATGATGCTTATGCTTTGGTGCTGGGTATTAAGTAGGTATCAGCGCAGAGGATTAAGCAAAGTAAAAAAGAACCTGTTTGATTTTATCATTCAGGTTCTTTGAGATATTTATAGAGATATTATAGCGATGAAATTTTTGAAGCACATACATTACAGATATTTTTTCCGTTAAATTCTTTAATATCTTCTGTATTATTACAAAATATACATGATGATTCATATTTTTTTAGTATTATAGAGTCGCCTTCTACGAAAATTTCTAGTGGATCTTTTTCTGAAATATGATGGATTCTTCTAATTTCAA
>CAZFTH010000115.1:0-921 GCA_964521745.1 uncultured Peptostreptococcaceae bacterium | reverse complement strand
TACTCTTCCTAACTCATCGACTCTTCTTACTACACCAGTTGACTTCAATTTATACCTCCTGAATTAATAACAAAATATCTAACAAACATAGAATATCTTATCAGTGCAGGAATAAAATGTCAACAATAATTATACTTTACTAATTATTTTTCCAGGGAGGGAGAACTATGCTTAACATATTAAGACCTATAGAGATATTGAAAGAAATAGAAAAAGAAAGAAATGATAAATTTTATATTGCAGGCTCTGGAATTAGAGAATATTTAATTGCAGACAAGATAAAGAGAATAAGAATATTAACATCCTTTGAAGCTCTAGATATAGCCCGAGAATTTATGAATAGATGCGAAGGCTATACTATGATTGAGAAAGAAGATGGGAGTATAGAAATATTTAGCGATAGATTTGTTTCTCTTATATTTTCCAAGATTTGCCCACAGGGAATCATAAGCCAGCTGTCAAAAAAAATATATACAGTTGATGCTGTAGCTATGACATTGGATGATTTTATAGATTTCAAACCTGAAAAGCTTATAAATCCTCATGGAGGACTTGAGGATATAAATAATAGAATCCTCAGGATAGTCGATGGTGAAAATTTAAGACAAAATCCCATAGGATATCTTAGGGGCATTAGACTGATGGCTGAACATGAACTAGACATTGCCCCTGATACAGAAATTTTTATGAAAGAGCATGTAAATTGGTTAGAAGGGATAAGAGGAGATGAATACACCAAAGAGCTTTTTAGAATCCTAGACCAAAAGGAAAGCTCATACTATATAAATCTAATGGATAGACATATAGGAATGCTTCAGTATATTTTTCCTGAGATAGAGCCTATGAAAAATGTAGGTGAATGTAAGTATCACGTGGTGGACTCTTTTACTCATTCAGTGTATACCTTAAAGGTGCTTGAAG
>CAZFTH010000114.1:0-5258 GCA_964521745.1 uncultured Peptostreptococcaceae bacterium | reverse complement strand
GTTCAAGGGAACAGAAGACTTGATAATGGTGATGTTATTGCGGGGAATTTTGTTATTGTAGGAGATGATGGCGGTGAGGAAAGTGTATCTTTAACAGATAATCAGATTGATAAATATATGAAACGATTTGAGGAAATAGAAAGATACATAACAGTACTTAATGAAGACTTTGAAACTACTGAAGATATGGATGACTGCCTATGATAATGCCAATTACTATGATTGCCCTATGCCTTTTAGGAGGTGTAGGGTATTTTCTATTTAGCAAAATAAATTTTAATACAAAGCAAGAAGAAAATACTGCACAAGATTTTATAAATATTGTTGATATAAAAGATAACTTTCTTTATACAAGAGATGGTTATATCATGAGTTATTTTAGAATTCAACCTATATCTATTGAACTACTATCAGAAAGAGAAAAAGAAAGTCTATGTAATATGCTAACCGCTGAATTATCAAGCATCAATGAGCCTTTTAAGTTCATAGCCATATCTCGACCGGTGAACATATCAGGATTATTAGAAGAATACACACAGATATTACACAATAGTAAAGACCATATTCAAAAGGAGTTATTACGTAAAGAAATTTACGAAATGAATGATTATGCTTTATCAGGAGAGGTAGTAGAAAGACAGTTTTATATTTTACTATGGCAGAAATATAAGGAAGGTGTGGAAAGTGAGTTATTAAAAAAGACAAAAGAGTTTATAAGATGCTTTGATAGTTGTGGAATTAATTGTATATTACTTGCCGAAGGTGAAATCGTAGGCTTATGTAGTCTAGCCAATAACTCAATATATGATAGTAATGGGGAGGAATGATGTTGAAAAAACAAGAGAGCCAAAAGGAAAAGGTTAATCAAACACTATTAAGTATATTGACTCCTGTAGGCTTAGAAATAAAAAGAAACAGTCTTATTATAGGTGAAAATTTAGCGAAAATATATGCAATAGTCAAATACCCTCAAAAAGTTGATTATGGGTGGCTATCAAAACTCACCAATATAACCGGTACGATTGCAAGCATTACTTTTAGTCCGGTTGACAGCAGCGACTTTATAGACAGCATATCAAGTAGCATTATCCGTAATCGAAGCGATGCTGTATACAATAAAGACCCACTACTGCAAAAGAGAGCAGAAAGAGCAGCTAAAGATGGAGATAAAATAATTGAAAGCATTGATGGGGACAATCAATCAGTCGGTGCAATGAGTCTTAGTATCATGCCAATATCAAAGGATGACAAGGATTTTGAAAAGGTGTGTAGAAGAACACAAAGTGCCATTGCTTCATCTAAATGCAAAGGCAGAGTCTTAGCTAATCTTCAGGAGCAAGCAATTAAAAATCTATTGCCATATTACAGAAGAAATAAAAACATAAACGATATATTACAAAGGGTAATGCCAATGAATACATTTGTTGGGGGGTACCCTTTTTCTACAAGTGGATATAGCGATGGTAAAGGATACTATTTTGCAAAGGACTCAAGTGGTGGTCTAGTTGTTCTTGATACTTGGAAACGTGGCGGAGACAGGACGAATAGCAACTTTACCATACTTGGAGTAGCAGGTGTTGGTAAATCTACAGTAGTAAAACACCTCGCAATATCAGAATATATGAAAGGAACAAGAATACTTTTTATAGATCCGGAGTCTGAGTACCGTGACCTTTGCTTAGCATTAGATGGTGATTTAATAAATGCAGGTGGTGGTAGTAACGGAAGGATTAATCCATTACAAATAAGAGACATACCTGCAATAGATGAACAAGATGAAATAGAAGGACTTGGAGCAATGGCATTGCATCTCAAAAATATTGAGGTGTTTTTTAATTTATACATGAACCTGACAGAGATGCAGAAAGCTCTATTAAAATCATCATTAATAGAATTATATAACCGGTTCGATATTTATTGGGATACTGATGTTAAACCATTGAAAAATGAAGATTTTCCTATCATGAAAGACTTATATCAGTTAATCTTAGAAAAGTCAAAGAAAGAAGCAGAGTACAAAGAACTTGCGACACTTCTAAAGGATATAGCAGTAGGGGGAGACTCATTTCTATTTGGTGGACACAGCAGTATAAAAGCAGAATCAAGATGTGTTTGTCTGGACACATTTTCACTTCAAAATGCCAGTGACAATGTCAAGAAGACTCAATACTTTAACCTGCTTACTTGGTGCTGGAACGAGATGAGTAAGGACAGAACTGAGCCAGTTTTATTGATAGCAGATGAAGCATATCTAATGATTGATCCAAGAGTACCCCAATCATTAGTATTTCTAAGAGATGTAGCAAAACGTGCAAGAAAATATGAAGCAGGACTTGCTATCGTATCCCATTCAGTAGTAGATTTCTTAGCACCACCAATCAAAATGTATGGTCAAGCGCTTCTCGATATCCCTTGCTTTAAAGTGTTGCTTGGAACAGATGGCAAGAACTTAACAGAGCTAAAAGAGCTATACAATTTAACAGATGCAGAAGAAGCACTACTTGCACAGAAAAAAAGAGGGGACGGACTATTAATGGTAGGTTCGAAAAGATTACGTGTAAATTTTGAAATACCATCCTATAAGTTTGAATACATGGGCGACAAGGGCGGTAGATAAACAGAGTTCTTGCTTCAGGTGGAGTTTCACCCTTTCGGGTACAGGTATACTCTATCTGAAGGCTAGAAATCGTTATCCAGAGGCTGTTGGATTCTTATCTTCACCCTGCAGAGGATGGAGCCTTAGAATTCTTAGCCATTGAATAAAGAGATAGGAGGAGAAAAATAACCATGAAAAAATGTAATATGATAGAGATAATGATATATATAGTGCTTATCATCTTTGGGGTGATAGGACTTTTTTTCTTTCAGCCAAAAGAAATAGAATTTAAGATACCAAAACAGTTTGAAATAAATCAGCAGCAAGATGGAGGGAGTATAAGTGATACTTTATTTGACCAGTAAAAGGTACATGAATATACTGAACTTCTTACAAGATGAAGAAGAATTGTTCATAAAAAAGTATGTAGGTAAGTACAATCTAAATGATTTTTTAGGAAAGTCTATTCAACGTTTAGGGCATATAGAGACTATAGTTATTGACAGAACATGTCTAACAGATACTAATGAACAAGTTATTGAAGCAATTAAAGCCTTTAAATCCTATAGCAAGATTGAGATTGTATTTTACTTAGGAGAGGAAAATGAAAACCTATTCTATGAACTAATAGGACTAGGTATTTTTAATATTATTACTAAAAGTGAAGTTGAAGAGCTGAGGGAAGAAATAAGACTGTGTTTATTTGAAGGGATGTCAGAGAGATATGTTAAAGGTAATTTTGGATTGCTATGCGAGGATGTAAAGGAGATACCATTTGATTTTAAGGAGAAGCAGATTACTATAGGAGTTGTTGGCACTCAGCATAGAATAGGAACGACTACTATTGCAATGCAGTTTGCAACTTATTTGAAATCAATAGGAGCTAATGTGAGCTACGTTGAGGCTAATGATAGTGGACATTTGAAATTGATTGCGGAGTATTATGAGATGAAAAAAATTAATGATGGCTATATATATGACGATATAGCATTTGAAGGTATTAATTCTACGAATAAGACTGTTTTTGATTTTATTGTTTATGACTTAGGGGTACTAGACAGCAAAACTATGAAAGGGTTTATTAATTGTGATGTTAGAGTTGTTTGTGCGGGTAATAAGCCACATGAATTAGTATTTTTTCAAAATGGAGTAGATTTGTTAAGTAGTATAGAGTATAGTACAATATTTAATGGGGGCACCCGTAATAATGGAATTGAAGCATGTGTAGCAATGCCTTGCAATGATATTTTAAATGATATAGTTAATCAAAAAATATTGAGAACAATTATAGACAACTTTTTGAAAGGTGTAATTTAGTTAATATAATAAATTAAATATGTTGTTGTTAAAAACGAGTAGCGACAATAGTTTAAATGCTTATAAATACCTAAAATATTATATTGTTATTAGATTTAATTACCAAAATACCTTTATTGTGCTAAAATATACTAAATATCTACAATGTTTTTTAGTATTCAATTCAACTTAATAGAAGTTTAGAGAAAATAATAGACAGATAAAAAACTGCATTATAGAAATTAATTTATGAACTGTAAGTGTGGTGGGAATATATGAAATGGAATATTGAGGAAGAAGTTCTTTTGGTAGATTTATATTTTAATATTAAAAATAGTTCAGTTGTTAATATTGATCAAGAAATAGAACATTTATCCTTTGTTCTAAATAAGAGAGCTGATAATTTAGGTTTAGAAAAAGATGATAAGTTTAGAAATATTACTGGAATAAAGATGAAGCTCCAAAACCTTGCTTATATCGATTCTGACGGGCAAGTAGGGCTTTCTGCATACTCTGCTTTAGACCAAGAAGTAATGAATATGTATAATAACCATTATTCTAAATTTAAAGAAATTCTTGATAAAGTAAAAAGTACATCAATTGAATTACAATCAAACACTACCGCTAGCTCATTAAATAAATTAACGGATAAAAGCAATTCTTACTTCAATAAATTTAATCTTTCTATTGAAGATTGTCCTAAAATTAAGTTGGATACTTTTGTTTTGTCATGTAGAACATTTAATTGCTTTAATAAAGAAAATATTTTTACTATAAAGGATTTGCTTAGTTATAGTGATGAAGAACTATTATCAATAGAAAATTTTGGAGCAAAATGCGAAGCGGAAGTAAAAGAGAAAATATTAAATGAAAATGTTTTATCTGATTTATTTAACCGTATTGAACCATCTATGCTTGATCATTTTACGGAAGAAGAAATAAAAAAATTTCCTAAGATTATATTAGAAAATATAGAAAATATTTTTTTAGGAGATTTTGGATTTTTAAATGGGCATGTAGTTTTAGACGAGGAGCGACTAAATATCAATAAAATCAAAGAAGCAGTAGAGATGATAGATGAAAATTTGAGGTTAGAAATATATTTTAATTCCGCTTCTGTTGTTCCATTAACCAAAATGTTTTATAAATATTGGGTTGATAACGATAGAAGAAAGAATAAAATTTCTAAAATTTCCGGTCTTATTTCCAACATTTTAAAAGATAGACAAGATACAGCTTTGATTAATTATGTAAAAGCGTTTCCTTGTAATGAGGAACTGCTATGTTTTGTAACAGAGCACAAATTAGAGGATATACGTGTAAAGGACTTAATTTCAATAGCTGAATCTTTTGTTGATAAGCATAT
>CAZFTH010000113.1:1065-5264 GCA_964521745.1 uncultured Peptostreptococcaceae bacterium | reverse complement strand
CTCCTTACTACAATAAAACTACTCAAAGAGGTCTAGTTGCACACTACTTTGCAATAGCTGATCAAGTTAATATACCGATAATTTTATACAATGTACCATCTAGAACAGGACTAAATATTCAGCCGGAGACTGTAAAAGAGCTAGCCACTCATAAAAACATAGTTGCAATCAAAGAAGCAAGTGGAGATTTAAGCCAAATAGCAAGAATTGCTAGACTTTGCCCTGATGGATTTGACATTTACTCTGGAAATGACGATCAAATACTTCCAGTATTATCGCTTGGGGGAATGGGTGTTATATCAGTAGTAGCAAATATACTTCCAGATGAAACACACCAAATATGTGAACTATACTTTAATGGAATGACTCAGGAAGCTACTAAGCTCCAGCTTGATATGCTAGATGTAATAAATGCACTTTTCGTTGAAACGAATCCAATTCCAGTAAAAGCAGCGCTAGAAATTATGGGAAAAATAAATGGAGAGCTTAGACTTCCACTTATTCCAATAAGCGATAGCAATAGAGAGTTGTTAATTGAAAGTATCAAAAACTTTAATCAGTCTATGGGGGTGAGCGCTTGATTAATATTGGCATTTCGGGAATAAATGGAAGCATGGGCCAGATACTATGCAAAAAAATAAATGAAGATGATATGTTTAATCTAGTTATGGGAATAGACGCTAGACCAGAGCTTTATGAAAATAAATGTAGAGTTTTTGAAAAGCCTGCTGATGCAAATATATATCCTGATTTAATTATAGATTTTTCTCATCACTCATGTCTTGATGAATTATTGTTATTTGCTAAGGAGCATAGTATTAGCCTTGTTCTTGCAACTACAGGCTACGATGCAACTCAAATTGAAAAAATACACAGCTTTAGCTTAGATATTGCTATTTTATACTCTGCAAATATGTCTTTTGGAATAAATTTATTAAAGACAATTTTAGAAAAATATTCAAAATTACTAGATGAGCGAAGCTATGATATTGAAATAATTGAAAAGCATCACAATAAGAAAGTGGATGCACCTAGCGGTACTGCATATATTTTAGCTGATGCAGTAAATTCTAGTTTATCCACCCCAAAAAACTTTGTAAATGGAAGACAAGGAAGAACCAATCCTAGGACGACAAATGAAATAGGCATACATGCAGTTAGGGGAGGAAACATCTTTGGTGAGCATGAAGTTATATTTGCAGGAAGCAGTGATATTATTGAAATAAAGCACACGGCACTTTCAAAGGATTTGTTTGCAGATGGAGCTATTGATGCCGCGAAATGGCTTTATGGGAAAGAAAAAGGAATGTATTGCATGCAAGATATGTTTGAAATTTAAAAATTAAAAACAAAAATACATGGTTTTATGCGTAGACCATAAATTACGTAAATAATAAAAAGGAGATTATGATAATTAATTTATCATAAAAAAACAATATGACTAACGAAACTAAACTAACAGATGCATATGAAATTGCTAGATTTATAAAGGAAGCTAAGAAAACCACTCCTGTAAAGCTATATGTTAAGGGAAACCTAGATTATGAAGCTATTAACGAATTAATGGTTTTTGGAGAAGGAAAATCGAGAATTTTATTTGGGGAAGCTGATGAAATAAATAAATTCTTGGAGCTAAATAAAAATCAGGTAGAGTTTTATTATATAGAAAATGATAGAAGAAATTCCGCTATTCCTATGTTAGACTATACAAAATTTGATGCGAGAATAGAACCAGGAGCAGTAATTAGAGATAGAGTATCTATAGGAAAAAATGCCGTTATAATGATGGGAGCAGTAATAAATATTGGAGCAGAAATTGGCGATGAAACAATGATAGATATGAATGCTGTAGTTGGAGCTAGAGGGACAATAGGAAAAAGAGCTCATATAGGAGCTGGAGCGGTTATTGCTGGTGTACTAGAACCACCTAGTAAAACGCCAGTTATTGTGGGAGATGACGTTTTAGTTGGAGCAAATGCAGTAGTGCTAGAAGGTGTAGTAATTGGAAATAACAGTGTAGTTGCTGCTGGAGCTGTAGTTACTGAAGATGTCCCAGAAAATACAGTTGTTGCAGGTTCTCCTGCAAAAGTTATTAAGATTAAAGATAAAAAGACTAGAGAAAAAACTCAAATATTGGATGATTTAAGAAAATAGAAAAATTAAACATATAAAATACCCTGATTTTAACTTTACTAAATAAAATCAGGGTATTTTTTTATGAAAATGTTTTAACATAAAATTGTATGGTATATATAAATTATACAGAGAATATGAAAATGATTATCATTAATAAACAAAAAATGTATAAATAGGCAGGAGGAATTTAAAATGCTAAACAAAAGTCTAAAAGAATCAATTCAAGGAAGAAGATCATATTATGATATAAGTAACGAAGCTGTTATATCAGATGAAAAAATTAAGGAGATAATAGAGTTTGCAGTGAAATATACACCCTCAGCTTTTAATTCACAATCAGCTAGGGTAGCTCTCCTTCTTGGAGATAGTCACAAAAAACTATGGGATATTACAACTGAATCTTTAAAAACAATAGTGGGAGAAGATAATTTTCAATCTACTCAAGAAAAAATGGATGCTTTTTCGGCAGGATACGGGAGTGTACTTTTTTTTGAAGAACAATCAGTAGTTGAAGGATTGCAGAAACAGTTTGAACTATATGCAGATAACTTTCCAGTCTGGTCAAATCATTCAAGCGGAATGCTTCAGTATGTAGTTTGGACTAGTTTGGAATCAGAAGGCTTTGGAGCTTCTCTTCAGCATTACAACCCAATTATAGATGAAAAAGTAAAAGCTGAATTCAATATAGCTAGTAGCTGGAAATTAATAGCTCAGATGCCATTTGGAAAACCTAAATCTGAACCAGGAGAAAAAGAGTTTGTTTCTTTAGAAGAAAGAATAAAAGTATTTAAATAGTTTTTTATATTAATTAAAAAAGCTAGCTAGTATCTTTCGAGATACTAGCTAGCTTTTTGTGAATTAAATAAAAGTATTTATTACTAGTTAGTAGATTTACTTTGTAATAACTAGAAAAGTATTTATTGAAATACAGATTTGTTGTTTTTGCTTAAAACTGTTATAATAAAAATTAACAAGAAGATTGAATTTTAAATGTTACAAATATTAGTTTTATCAAGATTATATTACTACAATAAAATATTATAAGATATGGTGCCCTTTAAGGGTTGAAAGGGAAAGCGGTAAAATTCCGCTGCAGCCCCCGCTACTGTATATGGGAACGAAATTCGATTAGCCATTGGGAAACTGAGAAGGCCGAAGACTAGGATAAACCATGAGCCAGGAAACCTGCCTATCTAATTATTATTACTATCTTCGGAGGGAGGATTGAATTATTTATACCTACACTTTCCTTTAAAGGGAAGTGTTTTTTTATGCAAAAAGGAAAAATTTAAATGGTAATTATTTTTTTAAAGGAGATAATAAGGATGATATTTAATAAAAAAATATTAGTAAGAACACTGACTTTGGTTATGATAGCTTTGATAAGTTTTACTGCTTGTCAAGCACCAGTTGAAACTGAAGAGCAAGGAACTATACAAAGTGATACAGTTGCTGACGGTTATCCACTTGAAATTACTGATTCTATGGGAAGAAAAGTTACTATAGAAAATGAACCTCAAAGGATAATATCTGTAGCACCAAACATTACAGAAACTATTTATGCACTTGGTATGCAAGATAAGTTAATAGCAAGAACCGATTACTGTGACTATCCTGAGCAAGTTTTAGAAAAAGATTCAATAGGAAGTTTAAGAGAACCTAATATAGAAAAAATACTAGAGCTTAATCCTGATTTAATAATCGCATCTACTCATTTTGATCCAGATGTCTTAAAAAAATTAGAAGATTCTGGGCTTACTGTAGCAGTTCTATATGGAGAAGAGAGCTTTGAAGGGGTATATAACACAATTTTAAAAACAGGAAGGCTATTAAATGCAGATGAAAATGCAAACGCCGTAGTAACTGATATGCAAGCAAAGGTAAAGAAAGTTAATGAGGCAGTTGAAAATCAGCCTAAACCAAAGACATATTACGTAGTTTCTTATGGCGAAGGTGGAGACTATACAGCAACAGGAGAGACGTTTATTTCTCAGATTATTGATATGGCTGGTGGAGAAAACATAGCAAATGATGCAACTGGATGGAAATATAATCTGGAGGCA
>CAZFTH010000113.1:0-1055 GCA_964521745.1 uncultured Peptostreptococcaceae bacterium | reverse complement strand
CTCAAAATACTTTGAAGCAAAAGCAGGAATAAAATCAGCAAATGGATATAATGAGCTAACAGCAGTTAAAGAGGGCAAATTATTTGAAATTGATAATAATATGCTAGACAGACAAGGACCTAGACTTGCTGATGGATTAGAAGCATTAGCAAAAATACTTCATCCTGACAAATTCTAATAATGACGAAATGAGGAAGGCTATGAGCTTTACAGAGAAAAAATCATTCTACAAATTAATGTTTATAATTTTGACAATAGTGTTGATGTTAGGGATAGTTATATCTAGTATGACTGGAGTAGCAGATATTTCTATAGATAAAGCAGTGAGAATTCTATTGTCAAAGCTGCCTCTTGTGGATGATTTAATCTCGCTTGATGATATTAAAAGAAATCAAATAACTATTATTTGGCAGATAAGACTTCCTAGAATAATATTAGCAGCTTTTGTGGGAATGGGGCTATCAGTATCAGGAGCGGCATTTCAGGGTATGTTCAAAAATCCAATGGCGGACCCCTACGTGCTTGGAATATCATCAGGAGCGGCACTAGGAGCTGCTATTGCTATGATATTTGGTTTAGGTATAGGAACCATTGGCATAGGAGGAGTAACTCTCTTTGCATTTATTGGGGCTATTCTTACAGTAAGTCTTGTATATCTCATAGCAAAAACTGGAACAAAAATACCTGCAAGTACCTTGCTTCTGGCAGGCATATCGATAAATTACTTATTTTCAGCAGCAATATCGCTTTTGATGCTCTTCAATCATGCTCAGATTGAAAAAATAGTATTCTGGCTTATGGGAAGTGTTTCTGCAGCGAGCTGGAATCAAGTTTATATCTTAGTTCCTATTGTAGTTTTAGGAACGATAGGAATAGGAATTTTTTCAAGAGATTTAAATATAATGCTACTTGGAGAAGACTCAGCAAATAGCTTGGGAGTAGAGGTTGAAAGAGTAAAAAAAATTCTGCTTTTTATATCATCTATGATAGTTGCTTCAGCAGTTTCAGTAAGTGGTATAATTGGATTTGTGGGTCTTATTGTTCCTCACACTATA
>CAZFTH010000112.1:0-5272 GCA_964521745.1 uncultured Peptostreptococcaceae bacterium | reverse complement strand
TTGACACTGTAACTCTAGGGAATATTTCGAGCAATTCAATTTTGATAGTAGTATCAGCAGGAATAGCTTGTATGATGGTTTTAGGATTTTTAAGGATATTGTTTGATTTGCCATTGTACATTATATTAAATGTTTCATATTTGATTGTTTTGATATTAGGATTCTTTGTTTCCGAGGAATTTTTGGCTATTGCCTTTGATGCATCTGGCTCTACTACAGGAGTTCTGGCTGTGCCTTTTATTTTAGCATTATCCGTTGGTATATCTGCTAAGAAAAAGAATAGTAAATCATCTGAAAAGGATAGCTTTGGATTAGTCGCTATTGCATCAGTTGGAGCTATTGCTTCAGTTATGATTTTAGATATTTTTAGTAAAACAAGCGAATTTGCAGGAGTCTTGCCAAGCAGTCAATTTGAAAATCTTTCAATTGCTGGAGTATTTATAAGAGAAGTGTCTCCCGCTATTCATGATAGCTCTATAGCATTTTTACCTTTATTGATTATTTATATATTGACTTTGCTTATATCAAAATCAATATCAAAGAGAGAAAATAGAAGAATTATTTTTGGTTTTATTTATGCATTTCTAGGATTGATAATATTTTTTATCGGAGTAAATGCTGGTTTTATGGAAGTAGGAAGACTTATAGGAAGTCACTTAGTGGAGCAGGAGAAATATATTTTCCTAATATCAATAGGGTTTGTTTTAGGAATAGTTACAATTCTTGCTGAGCCTGCTGTATATGTACTTACTCATCAGATAGAAGAGGTAACAGCTGGTTATGTAAAAAGAAGATCAGTTTTAGTAGCTCTATCTGCTGGAGTTGGACTAGCCGTTGCTTTATCTATGCTGAGGATTGTAACTAGTGATATAAGGCTATGGCATTATTTGCTTCCAGGCTACATTCTTGCAGTTGCTCTGACTTTCTTTGCTCCAAAGCTCTTTGTAGGTATTGCTTTTGATGCTGGAGGAGTAGCAACAGGTCCGATGACAGCAACTTTTATTTTGGCATTTACTCAAGGAGCGGCAAACAGCTATCCTAGTGCAGACCTGCTAGCAGATGGTTTTGGTATGATAGCCATGGTTGCTATGATGCCTATAATTACACTACAGATATTGGGATTGATTTTTAAAATAAAGAATAAAAAAACTATAAAAGGAGAAGAGAAATCCTTATGATAATATATGATTTAAATGTATTGATTTTAAAGTATGGGATGGGGAGCAAAGCAATAGCTCTTGCCAAAGCCTGTAACATAACTGGAGGAACTGTGCTTTTAGGAAAGGGGACTATAAAAAACTCATTTTTGAGTTTCTTTGAATTGGCTGAATCCACAAAAGAAATAGTTCTTATATTAGCAGAGAGGGAGTTAGGATGTAATTTTTTAGAAAGAGCTAATAGTGAGTTTAACCTTATAAAGCAAAATCATGGTATTGCTTTTTCTGTGGAGTTATCGAACATTATGGGAGTTACAAGTCATAAAAATGATGTAGAAAATCACTGTCAAACTGGAGGAGACCTTATGCTTAATTATGATTCAATTTTTGTTATAGTGGATAAAGGTAAGGGCGAAGATGTAGTAGATGCAGCAAATGAAGCTGGTTCTAGGGGAGCTACTATAATAAATGCCAGAGGATCTGGAATACATGAAACTAGTAAGATATTTGCTATAGAAATAGAACCGGAAAAAGAAATAGTTTTAATTCTTACTCAAAATGATATAACTCAAAGAGTATGTGATAAGATAAATCAAAAACTTGAATTAGACAAGCCAGGTAATGGAATTTTATTTGTAAATAAAGTGAATAAAGCATATGGAATATATTAAAATTTTTAATATTATTTTCTAATAAAATAGAGCTAGAAATTCTAGCTCTATTTTATTAGAAAATAATCATTTATAAATTGAGTTTTATTCTTAATACATAAATTTATAAATCACGCTTATCAAACATATACTTATCGACTATAATGCTGTTGTTATCTTTGTAATGAGTGTACACATAGTCCTTGCTATAATCATCTCTTTCATGAACTGCGATGATTATATAACCCCTATCTATATATTCTTTATATTCATCAAGTTCAGCTTCATCTATACCTAAATCAATCAAAGCTCCAGCAAGTCCACCTACAGCTCCACCAGCAATTATTCCGCCCAGTGTAGCAGCTATAGGACCAGCAGCTAAAAATGGGCCCACTCCAGGTAGAGCAATTATACCAATTTCAGCTAATAGAACACCTGCACCACCTATAGCACCACCAGTAATTGCACCAGTAGTAGTATTTCTCGCAGTATCTTCAGTTTTTATTTTAGTATTAGTAATATTTTCTATATTTTTTAATTCATCGTGATGTTTTGCCATTACAGAAATTTCTTTATCACCATATCCATTAGCTCTTAGGCTTTCGATAACTTTTATTGCATCTTCTTCAGTTTTAAAGACTCCTATAAGTTTCTTGTTAGTCATAACTAACCTCCTTTAGGCAATACTAAGAAAAACATTTTAACAATATAGGGTATTGATAAATCAATGCATTGCAAAAATTTATCATATTAAAAAAACAACTTAATATATATATAACCACTAAAAGTTTACATTAAACATTTGTAATATTAATTATCAAAATGCTTAATGTTAGAATGATTTAAGTTATTTTTTTCAAACAATTATATTAATAGTTTTAAGAGGATTAGAAATATCATAAAACGGATATTATATATTTGAGAATAAGTTTATACTTGAAATATCAAATTGTTGTTTTATTATTAAAAAAAGGATGGGAGTATTGGAGTGAATAAGTTAGTATATGCCAATAGGAGGTAATGATATGCTAGAGAAAAATGTTCAAGGGAAAAGTTTAGAAACGTGGTTTAATGAATTTCCTAAGCTAAGAGAGGTGTATGATTTAAAGGAAGTACTTTGGATTAATGACAAGTATGAATCAATAAAAAGTAAAACAAGCTTTGAACCTAGCATGGATGATATTTTGGATGCTATGAATCGCTTGGGTAGATTTGCTTCATATATAAAGGTTGCATTTCCTGTAACTAGAGAAAGTGAAGGAATAATTGAGTCTGAGCTATTTGAAATTGATATGATGAAAAATGATTTAGCAAAGAAAGCTAATAAGGATTTAGAGGGAAGACTATTTATAAAAGGAGACCATGCTCTTCCTATATCTGGCTCAATCAAAGCCAGAGGTGGAATATATGAGGTACTAAAGCATGCAGAGGATTTGGCTATTAGCCATGGGCTTTTAAAAGAAGGCATGGATTACTCTGCTTTTGATTCAGAAGAGTTTAGAGCTTTATTTTCTCAGCATTCCATAGCTGTAGGCTCTACTGGAAATCTAGGTCTTAGTATAGGAATCATAAGTGCTAGGCTTGGATTTAAGGTTTACGTTCACATGTCTTCAGATGCGAAAAAATGGAAAAAGGATTTACTTAGAAGTAAAGGGGTTACAGTAATTGAGTACGAATCAGATTACAGCAAGGCTGTAGAAGAAGGGAGAAAGCAGGCAGAGCTAGATGACAAGATGTATTTCGTAGACGATGAAAACTCTGTAAATTTATTTCTAGGATATGCGGTTGCAGCTCTTAGACTCAGCAAGCAGCTAAAGGATATGAATATAGTTGTAGATAGTGAGCATCCATTATTTGTTTATCTGCCTTGCGGAGTTGGAGGGGGTCCTGGAGGGGTAGCCTATGGACTTAAGCTGATATTTGGAGATAATGTTCATTGCTTTTTTGCTGAGCCTACTCATTCTCCATGCATGCTCATAGGGATGATGACTTCGATGCATGACAAGGTAAGCGTACAAGATTTTGACATTGATAATAAAACTGCTGCTGACGGGCTTGCAGTAGGAAGACCATCTGGGTTTGTAGGAAAAATATTAGAAAATCTACTAAGTGGAGTTTACAGCGTTACTGATGAAAATCTATTTATAATGCTTTCTGATTTAGCTGATTTAGAAGAAATATATCTTGAGCCTTCTGCACTTGCTGGAGTAAACGGCATAGTTCATATGCATAGTGAAGAGGCAAAGGATTATATAGAAAAAAATAATTTAGCTGATAAAATGAAAGATTCTGTTCACATTGCTTGGGCTACAGGTGGAAGTATGGTGCCAGAAGCTGAGATGAAGCTTTATTATGAAACTGGTGACAAGCTTAGAAAATAAATAGTGTTTATGTTAGGACATATCGAGGTATTTTTAGGATATGTCCTTTTTTTGCTTCCAGTATTTACTATATAAACTTTTTGATATAAAATGATATAGGAACTTATGTTCGTTTTTGTAGAGGTGATGAAATGGAATTTAAGATAGTATCAGATTACAAACCTATGGGAGACCAGCCTCAGGCTATAGACACCATGGTTCGCTCGATAGAATCAGGAGCAAAGCATCAGACCTTACTTGGGGTTACTGGTTCTGGTAAGACCTTTACTATGGCAAATATAGTAGAAAGAACTCAAAAACCGACCTTGGTTATAGCGCATAATAAGACTCTCGCTGCTCAGCTCTATGGTGAATTCAAAGAGTTTTTTCCAGAAAATGCTGTAGAGTATTTTGTTTCTTATTATGATTATTATCAGCCAGAAGCCTATGTAGCTCATTCAGATACCTATATAGAAAAGGATTCTAGTATAAATGATGAGATAGATAAGCTAAGACACAGTGCTACAGCCGCTGTTCTAGAGAGAAAAGATGTAATAATAGTAGCCTCAGTTTCTTGTATTTACGGTTTGGGTGATCCTTCTGACTATGAAGAGATGATGGTTTCACTTCGCCCAGGGCAAAATAAAGATAGAGATGATGTTATTAAAGAGCTCGTTGAGATTCAATATGAACGCAATGATATCAACTTTGTGCGTGGTACCTTCAGAGTAAGAGGAGATATAATAGAAATACTTCCTATAAACACTGATGAGAGATGTATACGAATAGAGTTTTTTGGTGACGAAATAGAAAGAATTTCGGAGATAGATTATATTACTGGAGAGATAGTAGGACTGAGAAATCACGTAGCTATTTTCCCGGCATCACATTATGTTACAAGCAAGGAAAAGCTAGCTAAAGCAATCGAAAAAATAGAAGCAGAGTTAGAAGAAAGAATTGAGTACTTTAAGGAAAGGGATATGTTCCTAGAAGCTCAAAGAATAGAGCAAAGAACCAAGTACGATTTAGAAATGTTAAAAGAAATAGGCACTTGCAAGGGCATAGAGAACTACTCAAGACATCTTAGTGGAAGAGATGAAGGGGA
>CAZFTH010000111.1:0-5290 GCA_964521745.1 uncultured Peptostreptococcaceae bacterium | reverse complement strand
ACTAATTCATTTATCAGACTTTGTGTGATTCTAATTGTTGAGTCAGATAAAATATCAAAAATTCCTGTTTGTAGCTTAGTGTAATTTGTCTGTTCTCCTGCTGCTGAAAAAGCTCGCATATGGAGAAAACTAGAAAATCTATAGAAGGATTCAGGATCTGTATGACATTCAATGATGAATTGATAAAAAGCATCTTTTGCTGATTCTATCGTTTCTAAACTTAATTCCTCATCTAAGGGGGAATAAACTTTAAGGTGGCGGAACATATGCTCACTCAATTCTCCATTGCTAGCACTCCACAAACTGTCAATAATGCTCAAGGGATAAATATGACCATCTATTTGTCTTAAAATTTTGACGAGTTGTTCTACTCCTTCGTGTTTCTTTTGAAGCAAACCTCTGCATGCTAAGTAGGGTATAACCTGTTTATCTGGGGGAATATCATCTCTATAAATTAAAAACTCTGAAAGTGTTGTTATAGAATTTGGATCATCAGAATCTGCAAGTCGTGCAATTTCCCTAGCAACTTCATCTGATGATGCATTATTTAAAAAAATTTTTACACCCATAAAAGCCTCCAATTATTGATATTATTTAATGATTTTTTTCTTAAAAGTAAGTAATTGGTAAATGACTTATGTTATAACTGTTCGAAATCGATAGGTTCAAAATTCAAGCCATACTTTCATAATACAAGGATTATTTTTTAAATCCAGACTTCTTAGGATATGATAATTTCCAATCCCTAAACTCTTCATCTGTAATTTCAGCGTTATTGTGTTTTTTCATTTCATCCCATTCAATTAGAAAATCATTTAAGTTCATATCATGAGAAAGCAGCCCTATAGTAGAATCTTCTGCTATGGATCTGATTTTTAAATCCTTTTCATAATAAAAAAGAATTTGCATAAATTTAAAATTAGTAATAGGAGTATGGTCAATTAAAGCAGATACATCACAAGGTAAAGCCTCTGCTATCTTCATTAATTAATCTTTATTAGGAGATCTATAACCTAATTCATAATTTCTTATAGCAAAATTTGTGACGTCTGATTTTATTGTTAATTCCTCCTGCGTTAATTCTCTGAGTAATCTTAACTATTTTAGCTTTTCACCTGAAATCATTTGGAAATCCTTAAAACGTATTTAATTTATTCTATCATATGTGAACACGCGACACCTCCTAACTTAAGTTAAGTCCAGGATTTTGTCCACATCCCATAGCGAAGAATTTATACTTGCAAAAGACACTCCTTTAATTCCCCAGTGGTGCAACTAATGAAATTTATAGAGATTAAAATCAAAATAGTCGTCCCCTGTAATTCAATACAATGATTCAACTTATAAATAATATTAGATATGGTATGGTTCCACATAAATTATTCGATTATCCCAATCATACGCATAGATAAAAACTTTTAAACTTTCTCCGGGTTTGAAATTATCTGAACTTTCAATGGTATCAACTTCGAAAAGTACTTTAGCAGCACAATTTATATCTATTAGGTTCAAGTAAATCTGGTTTTCATCAATGTCTTTAATTTTTGCTATGATCTCAATATCAGACAATTGATTTATACTTCTAACCCCTTCAATATTTTTTGGTGTAAAACATCTCTCAATAACGCTTTCTAAGGGGATATTTTTTCTAAGGTAACTATTTAGATAGACCCATATATTACTTTCCAGTCTGTTATTTCTTGTTAAATTTCCAAGTATTGTATAGTTTTCATCAATATCATTCCCATAAAGGTCCAATAAACGTGTGCCATCTTTTTTGTCCTGATTGTATTTGTAGGGATTATTGTCGTTCAAAGCGTTCAAATATTTGAATACACTATCACCTTGGTCACTTAAGTTTTTCATACACCAATCATAATCTTCAAGAAATTTCCCTAAGTCTAAACTATGTCGTTCAAGCCTTGGAATGAGTTTTATTGCATTCAGCATTTCAATTCTCAATGTTTTAATTTGCTTAACCTGATCGTGTAAATTGTGTAATTTCGCCCAACTATTAGGCCTATAATTTTGAATCTTAGGTTGTACATCTTCTATTCCAATATATCCACTCTTTCCGAAATACTTTCTTAGTCTAAAAGTGACCATATTTCTTCCTTTGACTAATTCATCTTTTAATATATTTTCTTTGTCCATTATGAAACCTACACTAGATCTGGATTTAAAAGAGGTTGGATTAACATAGCCACTTTCAATCCCTTTATCATTCGTATGAAAATTGTTAAATATACCTAAAAATCTATAATTATAAAATAAATCGTCTATTCTTAAATTTTTCTCATTCATAGGATTTATAAAATCAAGAATATTCTGTATCTCAACAATAAACTTAAGGTGGGAATTTAAGTAAATCCAGATTAATTTAGAGATATCAATTTCAATCTCTTTTAATGTATCAATTGATGAGTATGACTGATCATTTAGCACACAGCTCTCTTTATCAAATGAAATAAATTCGCTTTTTTTGTTAGAAACTGCAAATAGATTATTCTTTTTAACTTCAAGAGCTTTTAAAACACTAACTATGGCTTCAGGTTGACTACATAAAGCATGAATTAAGGCTGAGTATTTAAACACATAATCAACTATTAATCCATTTTTGTCAAATTGCAAGCTTGGTAACTCTCTGATTAGTTTCAAATCCTCATTTGAAACGGTTCCTGATGATATGATCTTGTCAAAGCACCCTTTAAGTTTATTCCAGCTAACTTGATTTAGTTCTTTGGAACTGACTAATCTATTATTTAAATATGGTTGGTATTTCATGCCAGTAATATAGTCATTTTCAGGATTATACTTGTTGAGTCTAAACTCAATTAGACCACCTACCTTAATAAGATCAAACAGACTAACACCTATCTTTTTCCTATTTATATATAAATTGTGCCTAGCAACTACATTCTTAAATGAAACTGTGATGAATCCTTCATCCTCGTCTTTACTTATAACTTCACCAACAAAAATATACTTTTTAAAAAACTTTCTAATTATTACTCTGTCTTCGTTTGCCGGAAAACATACACTTAGAAAATCAGTAATTGGAAGGTAACATTTCAAATATGAATTCATATAGAAGTTTATTCCCTTCTCTAAATTCCAGTGGTTGCTTGTAGCAATCCCTTTAACAAATTCTTTTCTCTCTTCAATTTCGGTATTTGATGAGTTTTTATTGAAAGTATAAGGCATGTGGATTTGATTATCTTCATCATATGTAAAAACATTATTCTCACCTAACGCTTCGCATAATTCCCAATATTTTGTAAAACCATGCAACTTCAATACTGTTTCCTGAGCTTCAGCCACTAAATCAATACCGTATGGATTCTCTATTGACTTTATTTTCCCTATTCCATTAAAATAAGCTTCAATTTCGTCGTCAAAATCCTGTCTTAAAATAACTAGTTTGAGTAAGTAATATATATATACTAGTTTTATTTCTTCGGTCTTTTCAATTTTTGATATTTCATTTATAACTTCTAGGTAAGCTCTCTCATCATCGGAATACCTATTTTGCAATACCCTAAATGACAGTCTTAGTCCATTCATAGTTCTGATATTAAAAAATTCTTTAAATAATTCATCATGGGTTTTACCCAATATCTCAGTTAAAGAATTGAATAATCTAAAATCCTTACAAATGTAAAACAGACAATCGATATGATTATTGTTATACAAAGTCAAAATGCTACTGTTTATGAGCTGAGAATGTCTTAATATATAATAATCCTTTAATTCATACCTTGTAAATTTCTTATAAGCTTTATCTATCTTGTTACTCTGTGTTACAATACTAAAGAGCAAAAAAAACAGCTCATATTCTTCGTTCGAAATCAAAAATCTTACTGCTTCGCCTATACCATTGACTAAATCGTTATTATCATTATCATTAATTGTACTTATTAGCTGATTTTGATAGTTTAAGTATAATTGTGTAAGTAGTTTTTGACTTAGAGTAAGTTTTTTCATATCCAAATTTCCGTATACGAAATCTCGAAGTAATTCAATTTCTTCAAATCTATTTTTATATAAAGTCATTGCTGCAGTTAATGGATACTGGCTATTACATAGTAACTTCAAGTACTCTTTCTGTGACAAAATTCCAAACTCTTTTGTAATTTTTTTCCCGAACTGAATGATTTCTTGCTCGTTTCCAATTTTGTTCTTTGAACTTATATACTTGTCTGCAAGAACTATAAATTTTTGTTGTTCTTGGGGTGATAAAATACCTCTGGTCATATGATTGCCTCCTTTTATATTTGTATTCTCATAAATATTAATCTAGTTCCAAAACTATATTAATAGCTTGATCTTTAAAGTGTTCTCTGAATACTTCATTTGCAAATGCATATTCCTGACCAGAACTTAGTTTTATAAGAATTCCCATTTGTACAATTAGTTCAAGTATTTCAACAGTATCCACACTAAATCCAAAATAATCCATGCATTTTCTAAACCTAGCCAGTATTTGAGTAGTAGAAAAAATACTTAAACTATCATTAAACTCTCCATCCTTAATAAATATATGTGAAAGTAGAATTTTTATCTTATCGGCTCTTCCTTCTAACTTATCTTCAGCTTCTCTTTTTATTAAACTCTCCACAAAATTTGCTCGCAATGTAGCTTCATCCTTTATTCCAACTCTATAGTTATTATTTTCTACGAGACTGATTAAAGCTTCCAACATAAAAGGTGTCCTAACAGCATCGTGCAGATTATTCTCTTGTATAACTTTGAGTACTCTATTCTCGAGCTCAGGAGATACAGCGTTCTTTGAAACAAATTCGAGTATTAACTTATCATCTAACTCTATAAGACAATACTCTGGAACACCTTTTTTTACAGTTATGTAACTGTTAATTCTGTCTGACACTATGAAATTGGATTTAGGGTATTTGAGTGCAAGTTCATCAATATTGCTACATACAATCCTTTTATGCTTTTCTGATGACAATATTTCATTTAGTCCATCTAAATATAATACCATCCCACCATTCTTCATTAATGAACTACATGCATCAATATCCAAACCAGAGTATTTTGATATTAATTGAATAATAGTTATTTCAGGATTAGAAAGTTCTTTTAGCTCGATATATACAGGGAATATTCTCTTGTTTTTCGCATCCTTATATTGCAGTTGCCTCATCAATCTTGTTTTCCCTAGACCAGCTTGGCCTGTAATTTTGATTAGGTTTTCATTTGAGGGTTTATTATTAAGAATGTCTAAGCTAGAGATAAATCCTTTAGCTACTCCATTTATCTTATTATCATT
>CAZFTH010000110.1:0-5370 GCA_964521745.1 uncultured Peptostreptococcaceae bacterium | reverse complement strand
ATAGGAGATTCTCTTCTAACTAGTGGTACTGCCTGACGCTGCATGTTCGATCCCATAAGTGCACGGTTGGCGTCGTCGTTCTCCAAGAAAGGTATCATAGCCGTTGCTACTGATACTACCTGTTTAGGAGATACGTCAACGTAGTCAACTAGCTCAGTAGGAACTAGTTCAACTGTACCCATCTTAGTTCTAGATGCAACCTTTGAGTTTACAAACCAGCTATCTTCAGATAGAGGCTCATTTGCCTGAACTCTGATGTACAAATCTTCTTCATCTGCTGTAAGATAATCTATGATTTCAGTTACTTTGTTATTTTCATTGTCTACTCTTCTATATGGAGATTCAATAAAACCATATTCATTGATTCTTGCATATACCGAAAGTGAGTTTATAAGTCCGATGTTTGGACCCTCAGGTGTCTCTATAGGACACATTCTTCCGTAATGAGAATAGTGTACGTCTCTTACTTCAAAGCCAGCTCTTTCTCTTGACAGACCACCTGGTCCAAGAGCAGAAAGTCTACGTTTGTGAGTAAGTTCAGAAAGTGGATTTGTTTGGTCCATGAACTGAGATAGCTGAGAAGAACCAAAAAACTCTTTGATTGCTGCAGTTACTGGTCTGATATTCATAAGTGAATTAGGCGTAAGGTCTATAGCATCTTGAACAGTCATTCTTTCTTTTATAACTCTTTCCATTCTTGACAGACCGATTCTAAATTGATTCTGAAGAAGTTCCCCAACTGAACGAACTCTTCTGTTTCCTAGATGATCGATATCATCTATATTACCTATAGAATGGAATAAATTGAACTGATAACTGATAGATGCAATTATATCTTCCTCAGTTATGTGTTTTGGAACTAGCTCTCTTTTTCTTTCAACAAATTGAGCTTTTATTTCTTCTTCGGTACTGTAGTTATCTAAAATTTCCTTCAGAACCTTATATCTTACTTTTTCTTTTATATTTAAATCGTCAATATTAAAATCAATATGTTTTTTAATGTCTACAAAACAATTTCCTATAACTTTAACTTCTTTTTCTTCTTCTCCGTAAACATAAACATGAGATATTCCAATATCATCTAACATTTTCGCTTGATCTACACTCAATTTTGTACCACTTGTAAGGATTACTTCTCCAGTTGATGGATCTACTACATCCCTAGCCAGTACTCTAGCATATATTCTGTTAGATAAAGCTAGTTTTTTATTGAATTTATATCTTCCAACTTTAGCTAAATCGTATCTCTTGTGATCAAAAAACATAGAGTTTATTAAAGACGTAGCACTTTCTAAGGTTGGTGGCTCACCTGGTCTTAATTTTTTGTATATCTCAATTAGTCCTTCATCTGTAGATTTAGAACTGTCTTTTAAAATGGTGGCCTCTAGTCTTTCGTCGTCACCAAGAAGCTCTCTAATTTCTTGGTCACTACTATAACCTAATGCTCTGAGTAGCATAGTTACTGGTTGTTTTCTGTTTCTGTCAATTCTTACAGAAATTATATCGTTTGAATCAGTTTCGTACTCAAGCCATGCTCCTCTATTAGGAATAACTGTGGAAGAAATAAGTCTCTTTCCAGATTTATCCATTTCTTGAGAAAAATATACGCCTGGTGAACGTACTAACTGACTTACTATAACTCTTTCTGCTCCATTTATGATGAAAGTTCCCTTGTCAGTCATCAGTGGGAAATCACCTAAAAATACCGGTTCTCCAGATTCATTTTTTATAATTTTAGAACCATCTTCATCTGGAACAGTAAGTCTTACTCTTACCTTTAAAGGCGCTGAGTAAGTTACATCTCTTTCTTTCGATTCTTCTACATCGTACTTTGGAGTTTCTTCAATAAAATAATCAAGAAATTCCAACTTAATATTTCCCGTATAATCTTCTATAGGAAATACCTCTTCGAAAACTTCTCTTAGGCCCTCTCTTAGGAACCATTCATAGGATTCGAGCTGGATTTCTATAAGATTGGGAAGTTCTGCGACTTCAGTTATCTGAGAAAAGCTCATTCGGGTCCTTCTCCCGATTTGCACAGGATGTGGATGTGGCATCAAGACTTCACCTCTCAATAATAAAAATAAAACAAATGGGCAAAAGTACTCCATTATAAAGCATCAAATCATTATACCTAACCTATGCTTTATTGTCAATACAATAATTAGAACAAAAAAGTGCTTCAGGTATTACCTGAAGCACTTAATGACTAAAGTTAAATTATTTAACTTCTACTTTAGCGCCTGCAGCTTCTAGCTTTTCTTTGATTTGATCAGCTTCTTCTTTAGTTGCGCTTTCTTTAACTGGCTTTGGAGCTCCATCAACTAAGTCTTTAGCTTCTTTTAAGCCTAATCCTGTGATTTCTCTTACCGCTTTGATAACTCCAACTTTTGAAGATCCTACCTCAGTAAGAATTACATCAAACTCAGTTTTTTCTTCAGCAGCAGCGCCACCAGCAGCACCAGCTACCATTACAGGAGCAGAAGCAGAAACACCAAATTTCTCCTCAGCAGCCTTTACAAGTTCGTTTAGTTCAAGAACTTTCATATTCTCTATAGCTTCTAAAATTTGTTCTATAGTCATTACGTACACCTCCGAATTATTTTTAAATTAAATTAAGCTTCTTGTTTCTTTGCAATTGCATCAACAAGATATACAAAGTTTGATACTGGAGCTTTAAGACTTCCAAGAAGTTTTGCAATAAGCTCTTCTCTTGAAGGAATCTCAGCAAGTTTTTTGATATTATCAGCATCATAGAATTCGCCTTCTACAAATCCCATCTTAAGTTCTAGCTTTGGATGAGTTTTTGCGAAGTCATTAACTATTTTAGCAGGAGCAACTGGATCTTCATATCCAAATGCTATAGCGTTAGTTCCAATTAAGTTAACATCATCAAACTGAGCCATGTTACCTACTTCAGCAGCAGCTCTTCTTACTAAAGTATTTTTGTATACTTTGTAATCAATTCCAGCTTCTCTAAACTTATTTCTAAGCTCAGTCACTTCTTCAACCTTCAACCCTTTGTAATTAACAACTACACAAGAAGCAGATTTTTGAAGTTTTTCAGCTATTTCTGCAACTACGCCTTTTTTCATTTCTATCGCTTTTGTCATACGGCACCTCCTTCGTAGGCTTTAAAACAATTAAAGCCTCTATATATCCATAGACATACAAAGGCTCATTTTATAAAATAAGATAATCCTCGGCAGGATATTAAGCATAAGCACCTACTGTCTACGGTAATAATTTAATTTTTAAGTACCTAAACATAATATAGCCTAGATTATATTTTGTCAATACTTTTTTAGTCGTTCACTCTAGATGGATTGATTTTCACTCCAGGCCCCATAGTGCTAGTTACTACTACTGATTTTAAATATTGACCTTTAGCAGCAGATGGCTTAGCTTTTATGATAGCGTCCATTAAGGCATGGAAATTTTCAGTAATTTTCTCTTTTCCAAAAGAAACTTTTCCTACTGGAACGTGAATTATGTTAGTTTTGTCAAGTCTGTACTCAACTTTACCAGCTTTTATTTCGTTGATTGCTTTTTCAACTTCAAATGTTACAGTTCCAGACTTAGGGTTTGGCATAAGTCCTTTAGGTCCAAGTACTCTACCTAATCTTCCTACTAATCCCATCATATCCGGTGTAGCTACTATAACGTCAAAATCAAACCAATTTTCGCCTTGTATCTTTGTTACTAAATCTTCAGCTCCTACAAAATCAGCTCCTGCAGCTTCTGCTTCTTTAGCTTTTTCTCCTTTAGCGAACACTAAAACTCTATTAGTTTTACCTGTTCCATTTGGAAGTACAACTGCACCACGAACTTGTTGGTCAGCATGTCTAGAGTCTACCCCTAGTTTGATATGCGCTTCAACAGTTTCGTCAAACTTTGCACTAGCTACTTCTACAACTACTCCTAATGCTTCACTTGCATTGTAGTAATTGTTTTTGTCGAATTTAGTAAGCGCTTCTTGATATTTCTTGCCCTTCTTCGCCATTAAAATGCCTCCTTGTGGTAATAACGGTAAATAAATTAACCTCCCACCAATCTATATGATTAAAATAGAACTACTCTTCTACTGTTATTCCCATACTTCTTGCTGTTCCTTCAATCATGCTCATAGCTGACTCAACTGAAGCAGCATTCAAGTCTGGCAACTTCAACTCTGCAATCTCTTTTACTTGTGCTTTTGTAATTTTAGCAACTTTTTTCTTGTTAGGTTCTCCTGAACCCGACTCGATTTTACATGCTTTTTTGATTAAAACTGCCGCTGGCGGAGTCTTAGTTATAAAACTGAATGATCTGTCTTGATATACAGTTATAACAACTGGAATTATTAATCCACCTTGTTCCGCTGTCTTAGCGTTAAATTCTTTACAAAAACCCATTATGTTAACTCCATGCTGTCCAAGAGCCGGTCCTACCGGTGGAGCTGGAGTAGCTTTTCCTGCTGGTATTTGAAGTTTAATCTGTCCAATTACCTTTTTAGCCATTATATACACCTCCTGTTAGATTACTTTACCTTTTTGATTTGATAAAACTCAAGTTCTACTGGAGTTTCTCTTCCAAACATAGAAATATTGACCTTTGCGTGTTTTTTATCCAGGTTAATTTCTTCAATCGTACCTGCAAAACCATCAAAAGGCCCTCCCGCAACTTGGATTTTATCCCCTATAGAGAAGTCTACAACAAGTTCAAAGCTTTTTTGCTTTTCAACTCCCATGTTATCAACTTCTTCTGCTGTTAACGCTACTGGCTTTGAATTTGGTCCTACAAATCCAGTAACTCCTTTTGTATTCCTTACAACGTACCAGGATTCGTCTGTAACTATCATCTTAATCAGCACATAACCCGGAAACACTTTCCTTTGCCTGATTTTTTCTTTACCATTCTTGTTTTCGACAACGTCTTCAACAGGAACAGCAACGTCCTGAATCAAGTCCTCCATGCCTCTGTTGGCAACGGCTTTTTCAATTGTAGCTTTCACCTTGTTTTCGTGTCCGGAATAAGTATGTATTACATACCATTTGGCTTGTTCTTGTTCTGACATAGACATCAGCCTAAAAAGGCCTGACCCTCCTTTTGGTTAACGATTATAAAGAAATGACCTTCTCAATGATAAACCCTAGTCCAGAATCTATAAGATAAATTATGAAGCTCACAATAAATACAGAAAATATAACAATCCAAGTGTAGTTTGTCAATTCCTTGCGGCTTGGCCAATGAACCTTTTTAAGTTCTGTTCTGGTTTCTCCTAGAGAAGCCCCTATACCTTTTTTTACATTTGCTTCTGCTGACAATCAATTCACACCCTTTGACTATTTAGTTTCTTTATGCGCAGTGTGCTTTTTGCAGAATCTGCAG
>CAZFTH010000109.1:0-5394 GCA_964521745.1 uncultured Peptostreptococcaceae bacterium | reverse complement strand
CAATTTATTACTAAAAGGGAAAAGTACAGTGGATGGATTTTCTCTCATTGAAATCGAAACAGTTATCCTATTTAAGATTAAAGCATGGCTGGATATGAAAGAACGAAAAGAAGTCGGAGATGATATAGATACAAAAAATATAAAGAAACATAAGAATGATGTATTTAGACTTCTAGCCAATGTATCTCCAGAAAGCAGAATTGAACTCTCAGAAGAAATTCAAAATGATGTAATGAAGTTCATTGAGCAACTCAAGGAAGATAAACCTGATTTGAAAAACTTAGGTATTAGAAGTGCGAGTTTTGATGAAATGCTAGAGATTCTAAGTGATATATTCTTAATTGAAAGATAATCAAAAAGAACCGTCCCTCATGATTTTTACTCAAGGCCATGATGGAGGTAGCAAAGATTCAAAGTACCGGTGCGTCCAATAGAATTGAAGGGATATTTACTTCGGACTCCAGGCTTGAAGAACTGGTTTCAAAAAAAGCAGAACCGATTAATAGAGATGAAGAGGAGATTGCAGGCTACAGGGAAGTTCTTAATACAATACATGAAAATTACGATTATATAACATTAAAGCCAAGTGTAATTTTACAATTACACAGAGACCTTTATAGTTTTCATCCATCGAACAATGGGGGACGATATAAAAATCAAGACAATATTATTGAAGAAGTTGATGAAAAGGGAATTCGCAGAATTCGGTTTAAACCATTATCTGCTTTTGAGACGCCAGAAGCAGTAGAGAAATTATGCAGTGCTTATAATGAGGCTATTAATGATGGAAGAATTGACCCATTAATTATAATTTCAAAATTTATATTAGATTTTTTAAGTATTCATCCCTTTAATGATGGTAATGGAAGAATGAGTAGACTCATAACACTTTTACTTTTATACCAGCAAGGCTATATTGTAGGAAAGTATGTCAGTGTAGAGATGTTAATTGAAAGCACCAAGGAAAGTTATTATGAAACCCTTCAAGAAAGTTCAATAGGCTGGCATGAAAATGAGAACAGTTATCTACCTTTTGTAAAGTACTACTTAAGTATTTTATTGAAGGCCTATAGGGGCTTCTCTGATAGGGTAGAAACCGTAGCTGTAGATAAAATGGGTAAATCAGAAAGAGTGAAAGATATTTTTGATAAGAAGGTTCATAAACTTTCAAAGAGAGAGATTGCAGACATTTATCCGGATATCAGTGTCACAACCATTGAAAAAGCACTTTCGGATTTACTGAAAGAGGGATACATCAAAAAGGTTGGATCTGGTAGAGGAACCGCCTATATTAAAATCAATAGGGAAAATCAATAGGGAATCAAAAAGAACCGTCCCTATTGATTTTTCCTATTGATTTTTTTTAATATTTAAAAATATAAACATGATTCCACAAAGCTTTGCGCTCATATTTAGTAGTGCATTTACAGAAACTGCAGCAGTGGGTGGCTTTGGTGGAGCAGCATTTTCACATGCTATAAAAACAGGTATGGCTAGATCAGTGTTTTCAAATGAAGCTGGATGGGGGTCAGCTCCTATGGTCCATGCTTCAGCAAAAGTTGACCATCCTGTAAAGCAAGGGATTTTGGGCATATTTGAGGTAATGGTGGATACCTTATTTATTTGCAGTATAACTGCTCTGGTTATTATGGTTACAGGACAGTGGTCTTCAGGGCTTTCTGGAGCAGAGCTTACACTTAGTGCCTTTGAAGTAGGTATAGGAAGTTGGAGACGTATTATTCTAGCTTTTGGAACCTTACTATTTGGAATAACTACAGCGAGCGGTATTTATGCTCAGATGGAAGTAGTAATAAGATATCTAATAGGCGAATCTAAGTCAAAGGATATGATTCTTACAGCTTACAAATGGCTGTATCCACTTCCGGGCTTGGGACTAGTTATAATAGCAGTGTATTATGGCTTCCCAGGGACGACTGTATGGCTATTTTCAGATATGTCTACAGCACTTCCGATATTTGCAAATGTTGTAGCCCTTATGATATTAAGTCCTAAGGTGCTTGAACTGTTAAATGATTATAAAGCAAGATTTTTAGGAATAGGTAAAGTTAACCCAAATATTAAACTATTTTACGAAGATGATGACACAGAAGAAATCATTAGGGACGGTTCCTTTTGATTCTTTTAAGAAATCATTAGGGACGGTTCTTTTTGATTCTTTTGATTGAGAGCTAAAAGACATTCAGTATTATATCTATTGTTTTAATATATTAATTTTGACCATAAACCTGTGGAGAAATCCATGGGTTTATTTAGTTAGAGAATAGGTAGATAGATTTATGGGTAGAAACTGATTGAATGGTAATATTAATTTAATCTATTGGAGGAATGAATATAACTATGAATGAAAAGTATAATTGGAATTTTAAAACTAGCTATGAGCTTCTTCCAGAAGTTTTTTATAAAAAAGTTTCTCCTAATACTGTAAAGAGTCCTGAACTTGTAATTTTTAATGATGAGCTTGCAAATGAATTAGGTCTTGACTCAGCAATGCTAAAAAGTGAATATGGGGAAAATATTTTGGCAGGAAATTTGGGACCAAAAGATGAAGGATTGCTTTCTTTAGCTTATGCGGGGCATCAGTTTGGACATTTTACTATGTTAGGAGATGGAAGAGCTTTATTAATAGGCGAAAGAAAAAACTCAAATGGAGAACTAATTGATATACAATTAAAGGGTAGTGGACGTACTCCTTACTCAAGAGGAGGAGACGGAAGGGCAGCACTAGGGCCAATGCTTAGAGAGCATCTAATTAGCGAGGCTATGAATGCACTTAAAATACCTACGACTAGAAGTCTAGCAGTACTAAAAACAGGGGAAAAAGTTTATAGAGAGAATTCTCTTGAAGGCGCAATTCTCGTTAGAACTGCACTGAGTTATATAAGAGTAGGAACATTTGAATATGCAGCAGCAATGGGAAAGGGAGAGTATCTAAAACAATTAGCAGATTTTGCTATAGATAGACATTTTCCGAAGGTAAAAAAAGAGGAGAAACCTTATCTTGGATTTCTGAGAGAGGTGATACACTCTCAAGCGGAACTAATTGCCAGATGGCAGGCTGTGGGGTTTATCCACGGAGTTATGAATACGGATAATACTGCTATAAGCGGCGAAACGATTGATTATGGGCCGTGCGCATTTATGGATATCTACGATCCTAAGACTGTATTTAGCTCAATAGATACATTTGGCAGGTATTCTTATGAAAATCAGCCTAAAATTCTTAGATGGAATCTTGCTAGATTAGCAGAAACCCTAATTCCTCTAATTGATGGCAATCAAGACAAGGCTGTATCAAAAGCAAATGAACTTCTTGCAGAGTACGATGAAATATATCTTGGATTTTATTATAGCCTTATGAGAGATAAGTTAGGAATTATAAATGATAGCAGTGAAAATAACAAATTAGTAGATGATTTGCTAGAACTGATGAAGAAAAACAAAATGGATTATACCAATACCTTTGTTGATATTACTTTTAATAATTTGAATGAAAGTGAAAGATATGAGAGCGAAGAACTTAGGCAGTGGGAAATAAGATGGAAAGATATATTAGATAATCATGATGGCAATATGGAGTTAGCAAAGCTAAAAATGAAACAATCAAATCCTGGTATAATTCCACGAAATAATTTAGTAGAGCAAGCACTCTCAGAAGTTGTAAATAATAACGATTATACGTTTTATAAAAAATTATTAAAGAATCTTTTATTGCCATATGAGCATGAATTAATTGATAAAGACTTTAAAAAAGCTCCAGTTATGCCATCAAAACCATACAAAACCTATTGCGGCACTTAAAATCATTAGAATCATTAGGGACGGTTCTTTTTGATTTTTGTTAAATAGGAATTTTATGCTAAAATTAATTAAATATTTGAGATTATAATTGTGAGGTGATATGATGCCAAGACAAGCTAGAGAGATAAGTGAATCAGGATACTATCATGTGATTATGAGAGGCAATAATAAGGAATATATCTTTGAAGATAGGCTGAGTAAGCAAATTTTCATGAATCAATTATTAAAGATATGTGATGAGAAACTGATGGATCTCTTAGCTTGGTGTATTATGGACAATCATGTGCACCTTGTTGTAAAGACATCACCTGAGAATTTGGGGATAGCTTTTAAACGTATTAATATTAAATATGCTATTTGGTATAATAAAACTTATGATAAGATAGGCCATGTTTTTCAAGATAGATTTATAAGCGAGGCGATTGACTCAGACGAATATCTTATGATGGTCATTAGATACATCCACAACAATCCTTTAAAAGCCAACATTGTAGATAGCTGTGAAAAATATGAGTGGAGTAGCTATATATCGTTTACTGGCAAATTTATTCCTGAGCCTATGAAAATAGTTATGGAAATGTTTCAAAATAATTTAAAAGCATTTAAGGATTTTCACAAGTTAGAAGATGACAAAGAATATTTAGAGATAAAAGAGGATAAGCAAAAACTTAGAGAAGCAAAAATTCAAAAAACTATTGAAGAATTTTGTAACAAATATAATTTAAGTAAATTAGAAAATGAAGTAATGACGCCTGAGATGAAGGTGGAAATAATAGAGTCTTTAATAGGTTGTGGTCTTAGTATAAGAACGATTTCGGATATATTGGGGGCTCCATATAGCTCTATTCAAAAACAATTTAAGAAAATAATAGAATTAAATGAGGGTGGTCAAAAAGAACCGTCCCTAATGATTTGATTTAAGGAGATGAGAAGTATGAAAAAAGTGATTGTTTATACTACTAGTACTTGTCCGCACTGTATTAATGCGAAGAAATTTTTAAAACAAGAAGGTATTTCTTTTGAAGATAGAGATGTAAATACTAATCCCATAGCTAGAGATGAATATGCAAAGCTCAATGTTAAAGGTGTCCCAACATTTGTGATAGGAGATGAAGTGATTGAAGGCTTTAATGAGCAAAAAATTAAATCCTTGCTCGATTATTTTGTTATCAGCTGCCCTTCTTGCAAAGCTAGGATGAGAGTGCCTAAGAATAAAGGCCAGATAAAAGTTAGTTGCAAGAAGTGTGAGACACAGTTTATGGTAAATACTAATAAGTAGGGTTTATTTAGGTGGAATAAGGATTCTATTATAAGAGCTAAAATTTGTACCATTAATTACAACGAGAGAATTAAAATAAAATCAAAAAGAACCGTCCCTTTTGATTTTTTTATAGTGTTTTTTTAAATAAGAAATGTATAGTTTAAATTAGACTAAATACGACTCGACAATACTTAATTCTAAGTATATAATTTGTATAGGATAGAATTGAGGAGGAAAAGTCATGTTTTCAGGTAGAAAAAAAGAACTTAAATATTTACAAAATAGATACGAAAGTAATAAATCTGAATTTGTTG
>CAZFTH010000108.1:0-5404 GCA_964521745.1 uncultured Peptostreptococcaceae bacterium | reverse complement strand
TAGTTATCTAATGTAAAGTCGTTTGACCCAATTGCACTAAAGTATCCAATGCTCTGAGTAAAAGTAGTCATAACTCCTATACCCAAAATGCCAATCAGAATTATAAGCACTGGCAAAAGCATCAAATACGGCTTTAATAGTATTTTCACATTAATTACTCTCCGCTGCTATAGTCTCCATCCAAATCTGTTCTATAATTGGAACTAGTTTTGCTGGTAGCTCTGGCATTCTTTTACTCATAAGCTCATCTTGAGGAAGAGTTGCTTTTCCAAGAGGAATAGAGTCAAATACTTTCTTCTCATCGTCAGATAGCTTACTGTTATCTAGTACAGGAAGGTCTCCCCATCCACTTGGGTCGTATTTTTTAGCCTGAGCTTCAACTGATATTATTTCATTTATAACTGCTTTTGCACCCTCTACATTTGGCGAATTAAAAGGTATAGCCACAAAATGAGTATTTCCTATACTTCCTTTATCAAATATAAAGGTTTTAGTAGCATCTGGAAATTCACCTGTCGAAATTCTAGATGATGCTGAGTTCGGATTATAATCCATGGTCATGAACACTTCTCCATCAGCATACATATTATCTAATATAGATAGTGAAGCTGGATATGTCTTTCCTTCATTCCATAGATATGGCTTTAATTCCTTAAGATAGTCCATAGCTGGCATAATAGCTGATTTCACAGTATCATAATCTGCATCCATAGTCAAAAACTGCTCATATCCAACTATATCATATATAATATTTCTTACAAAAGCGCTTCCTGTAAAATCCGGTGGCGCAGGATAAGTAAATTTTCCAGGATTGGTTTTAGCCATTTCTAAAAGCGCTTTATGATCTGCTGGCACCTGAGATAAAAGTGAGCTGTCATAAACCATAACAAACTGAGCTTTTCCAAATGGTACCTCGTAGCCTTCTGTCGCAACTCCAAAATCAAACATTACATCTGGAGAGTTCGAATCTAGGTACTTACTGAAATTTTCAAGCTCATTTGCAAATGGTCCAAATAAAAGTCCATTTTCTTTAGCTGAAGCAAAGTTTTCGCCGTTAATCCATATAATATCAATGCTTCCCTTATCAGTTCCTGCTTGCTTTTCATTTAGCAGTAGATTCAATATCTCATCGATATTCATGCCTATCCTTTCAAGCTTGATATTGTATTTTTTCGCAACTGCATCTGTTAGATAACCATCTATCCATGCATTAGTAACCTCACTACCTCCCCAGCCATAAAAAGTTACTGTAGTCTGCTCAGAGGTTGTATTCGCCTCTCCTGCTTCATCATTAGCATCTGTACTCCCTGACTGACTAGAGCAAGCTGATAGCATAAGCATAGATAAAATAAGTAAAATTGCCAAAAGTTTTTTCTTCATAAGTAATTCCTCCTATATGTCATTTTTTTATTAAAGCCTAAACTGATATTTTATATATTGCGAATCCTCTATTAATTATCTTAGGTGCTAATTGTCTGCTTTAATTATTTAAAGCCTAGCTGTTTTTGCTATAAATCTATTTTTCCATTTGTCCAAGGTGCTTTGATTTCCTTGATTTACTTCTAAAAAGTCATCTAGGAAAATTAAATCTAAAATATGTAATGACTTACTGCCTCCTCGTCTCATAGACTCTACACATTCTTGGCAATAGGTAAGTATATAATCAGCATCCTTCTCTGTAGCTCTGCGTCTCATGTGGGCTTTAGCTATATCATTTTGAGTGATAGCTACCATCCCTCCAGCTCCGCAGCATAAAGTCTTGCCTTTGCTGTACTTCATTTCATCTATCTCTATACCTAAAGCTGCAATTATATTTCTAACAGCCATGTGAATTGAATCTACATCTCTAGTAGGACAAGGATCATGAAGTACAAAGCTATATTCAGATTTATTAGTATTTAATCCTTCTTCTTTTTTCATTTTATATTTATTCTTTGCCTCTGCTGGAACACCTGCTTTAGCTATGTATTCCCAAAGAGATATCACTTCTATATCAGGACTATTTGATAGAATTGTCATATAGCAGTTTTGACAACCTGTTATTACTCTTTTTACTTTTTTTCTTTTAAATTCCTCATCAATTCCTAGATAGATTTTTTGAAACTCACTGTCTTTACCCATCATTTTTGTAGGCTTTGCACAGCATACATTGTAGTAACCTGCACCCTTTGTAGTTTTTCTTATGTACGAATATACCTTTTCAACTAAATCGGGGCTATATGCCTGAAGCGCGCAACCAGGAAAAAAAACTGTATCAGATTCTAAATGCTGAATTTTTTTTGAAAAAAGCCCTGTAAAGCTAAGCTTTTGATGCATTGCCACATTGCTAGTATTCAAATCCTTTGGAAGCTTTCCGTCTGTTTGATTTACTGTATCTTTTCTTAGCTCCATAAACAGATGCTTTAAATCCACATCTACCGGGCATACTTTAGTGCAGTAGCCACACTGCATACATGAATATGGCAATTTATAATCAAATGACTTTTCATCTAGTAGCTTCTTAAGAAGTGTTTTCGGAGAGTCACAAAATCTATCGAGCATAGGACATCCCTTCATGCAAGCATTGCACCCTATACACTTTTGCTCACTTTCCACAATTTCAATTGTTTTATCACTTATAATCATAGCCTTCTCCTTAAGTCGCATTTCATTACTATAAATCAAAAAAATCTGTCATTCTTCTAACATGCAAAAAATATTATAACACAACAAAAAAAATAACACCTGAATTAGTGTTATTTTTAATAGCTAAGTCTATAATTTTTTTTAATAACTAGTATTTGTAATTTTTATAATAGAATTATTCATTTTCAAGCTTAGAAATGATTTTCAGCTAGACAAAGTTTTATACATTAAGCTTATAGATTAAATCTTCAAGTTCTAAAGGTTTATCTAATAGATATCCTTGTCCATAATCGCAGTCTAGCTTTTTTAATATATCAAGTTGCTCATTTTCTTCGATTCCTTCAGCTACAGTTGTAAGCCCCAAATTATGTGACAAATCAATAATTTGCTCTACTATCACCCTGCTTTTATCTGTATCAACTATTTTGTCTATATATGATTTATCAATTTTTAAAGAATCAAAAGGAATGCTACTAAGGTAATTAAGTGATGAATATCTAGTTCCAAAATCATCAAGTGAAATCCCAAATCCTAGGTGCTTTAGCTTACCTATTACCTCTTTACTCCAATCTATGTCGAAAATCAAGGAATGCTCAGTAAGCTCAAACTCTATTTTGTTTGGATTTATATTGTATTCTTTTGTTATATTGCTTAAATAATCTATTAAATCTGGTGAAGCTATACTTTTAGCTGAAAGGTTGATAGACAGCAGAATGTCGTATTTATCTAATTCATCTTTCATAATTTCAAAGGCTTTTTTAACTACCCACCTGTCTATTTGAAGAATTTGACCACTTTCCTCTGCTGTATTAATCATTTCTCCTATATTTATATTCAAGCTTTTGCATCTGATTAAAGCCTCTACCGAAATTATTTTTCCAGTCTTAATGCTGTAAATAGGCTGAAATACTAGTCTAAAGCTTTCATTTATAAGTGCCTGAGTTATTGTATTTTCTAAATCTAGCTTTTTTTCTATATCCTTTTGAAAGTCTGAATGATAGGCCACTGCTAAGGATTTTCCACTTGATTTTGCTTTGTATAGAGCCATATCCATGTTCTTTTTCAAGCCCTCTAAATTTCCAGCATCCTCAGGGTACTTAGTTATTCCTATACTTACAGATGGATAGTATTCAACATTTTTATACTTCCATATATTCTTAGTGAGAAGTACTATTTCATCTATTCTCTTTGTTATATTGATATCATTTGTATCCTCTTCTATGACTACAAACTCATCCCCACACCATCTGTATACATTTGTTCTATCGAAAATAGTAAGCAATCTAGAAGAATAGTCCTTTAAAAACATATCTCCACATTTATGTCCATGAATTTCATTAAGATGCTTGAAATTATCCATATCTAGATAATATAAAGTAAAGCTTGTTTTTTTATTGATTTTAGAATTTATATCATTTTCAAAAGCAATTAAGTTTTTAAATCCAGTTAATTTGTCATTATAAGCAAGCTCATATATCCTTCTCTCATTTTGCTTTTGCATAGTAAGGTCTATCCCAAATGAAACTACTACAGTCAAATCATTTTGAGGGTTATAAATCAAAGCATTATTCCAAAGCATATCTAATAAACGTCCATCTTTTGCCAATACTTTATTTTCATAATTTTGGGCTTTTCTATCTGACTCAAGCTTGGATGTTAGCTCATAATACTTATATTTTTCTTCTTTAGGTAGTAAAACTTCATACCACTTCTTACCTATGATATCTTGCCTGTCATATCCCAAAAGTTTTGTAAAATGATTATTTATCTGTAATACTTCACCATCTAACCCCCAAGTAATAATAGAAGTATTACTGTTTTGGAATATATCATCTATAAACTGTTTTTGCTCATTTATGCTTTTCATAGCAGTATTTAAAGATTCAATTTTTTGCTGCAAGTCTTCATCCATAGCTATTAATTCCTCTGAAAAGCTGACAAGCTCTTCGTTTTTTTCAGAAATATCATTTGTGAGCTTCATTATCTTCGAGTAATCATATTTGATTAAATAAAACAATATCACAGCTGTTACAACTACATAAAACACTCCCTTGTAGGACTGCATTAATTTATAGGTTTCATGACTATCAGCAAAAAGATCTACAAATCTATCTGAAAATAATATCCATAAAAATCCTAAAATTGTATATATAACAATTGTTTTCCAAGGTGATTTTTCTTTAATAGTATCCGCTTCTGAGATTGCTAAATTTGATATATTGTAGTCTTTTTTGTCCATAATACTCCCCCAAGCTTCAAATTAATTTATCCTTTAAACACTCTATCAATACAATACCACATTAATCAAATTATAATCAAATCAATAGTTACAAAACAATTTTAATTAATTATCATTTAAATTTGTGCATAAAAAATAAGCAGTCACAAATTGATATTAATCCTTAATTCAATTTCAGAATTAAAGAATTTACATCAAAATAGTAAGTACTTATTCTTATAATTAATATATTAATTGTTCATATTATGACTCGAACCAAGCTTTAGTGTTATTAGCTATTTTTACTAATATGAGCATTACTGGAACCTCAACCAAAACTCCTACAATAGTTGCAAGCGCTACTGGACTAGTAGTTCCAAAAAGTGCGATAGCTACTGCTACTGCTAGCTCGAAAAAGTTGGAAGCTCCTATCATTCCAGCTGGAGCTGCAACATTATGAGGCAGTTTAAGAAGCTTTGCTGCTATATATGCTACGAAGAAAATGAAAAAGGTCTGGATTGTAAGTGGTATGGCAATTAATAAAATGTGGAGTGGATTTTC
>CAZFTH010000107.1:0-5484 GCA_964521745.1 uncultured Peptostreptococcaceae bacterium | reverse complement strand
AAGACGATAAAATAATAATAAAGACTGAGCAGTGTATAGGCTGTAAGACTTGTATTTTAGCTTGCCCTATTGGAGCTATGAATATGGTTCATGATGAAGCAACCTTGAAAAAAGAGTCAAAGCTAAGCGACACAACTAATTTGGAACCTATGGTAGCCATAAAATGCGACTTATGTGTAGGAAGAGAAGGCGGGCCAGCATGTGTAGAGATATGCCCAGCTGAAGCTTTTATCTTAGTAGAGCAAAAAGATATAAATGAAATAAGTAAAAATAAAAGAAAAGCAAATGCTTTAAGAACTGTATAAATAAAAAAGGTCCAGCTAAAAATTTTAGCTGGACCTTTTTTAATACAACAAGATACTTGGAATTAATTTGCAATATTCGATTGTATTATTTTTAAGAGTGAGTAGTTTTGTCTATATGCTCTAGCTCAAATATATCTGGTGGAACAGGTCTTCCAAATATATAGCCTTGAATTTCATCGCATTCTAGCACTTTTAATATTTCTAATTGATTTGAGTCTTCTACCCCTTCTGCTATTGTCTTTAGTCCCATTCCTCTAGCCATCATGATTATAGCTTTGACTATTAGTAGAGTATTTTTGTCTTCAGCAATATTGTCAATTAGCTCTTTTGCTATTTTAAGTCTATCGATATCAAATCTCTTAATATAGCTTAGAGATGAATATCCAGTACCAAAATCGTCTATTGATATACTTATTCCAATACTTGCCAGTCCGGAAAATATTTCTTCCATAGATACTTGAGAACTCATTGCTACACCTTCAGTGATTTCTAGGTCTATCCATTCAGGTTTAATATTTTTATTATGAATTTTTTGCCTTATTCTGTTTACAAAATCAGAGTTTTCAATTTGAATGGGAGATATATTGATTCCTACTTGTAAATCTAAATTATATTGATTATTCCAGATTTTTACTTGAGATATAGCATTATTTAATACCCATTCACCTAAATCAAAGATAATACTAGTTTCTTCAGCTATTGGAATAAAATCAGCTGGAGATATAAAGCCTTCTTGAGGGTGAAACCATCTAAGCAGAGCCTCCATTCCAACTAAAGCATGGTCTTTTGTCGTATATTGAGGCTGGAAATATAACTGGAATTCTTTGTCAAAATTAGCATTTTTTAACATTACTTCGAGATGATGCTTTTCTTGTACTTTTTCATTTAGGATATTATCAAAGAAAAAGTACTTTATATTTGAGTGAGAATTTTTTGCTTCATACATTGCGATATCTGAAAATTTGAGAAGTGTATTTTTATCTTTACTGTCTTTTGGATATTTAGCTATACCTATACTAATATCGATTGAAAAGGTATATGGAGAAATAACAATAGGATGCTGTGAGATTTTTAGTAAAGTTTTAATTATGATTTCTAATTCTTCTAAATCAACATAATTTTCAGCTATAATGGCAAATTCATCTCCGCCTATTCTGTATACATTACAACCTTTTTTGCAATGATTGGCAAAGCGCTTGCTTAGACTTACTATAACTTTATCTCCCACCTCATGACCATGAGCATCGTTAATAACTTTAAATCTGTCCATATCAATGTAAAGTAGAGCAAATTTATTACAGGACTCATTATCTATAAGTTCTTGCATATGATTTAAAAAATATCTTCTATTGTAAAGTCCGGTCAAATTATCTTTATTAGAAATATCTTCTAAAAGTTTATTGGCTTTTTTTAAATCATATGTTTTTTCTTCGATAATTTTTTCTAAATTATCATTCATCTCTATTTCTTTCTTTAGCAAATGTTCTGTTTGTATTGATATTTGGATATATTTGCTAGCCAATATATAAAAAGCAGCAAGTATAACTAGAATAAGAAAGTTACTAAGTCCTATAGATGTATAAAACAAACCTAATACAAGAAAAGCAATAGCTATATGGGTATTTTTAGTTTTGCCATAATTGTATGGAAGATTGTCATTAACATTTTTAATTTCTTTTGGTTTATCTGCATAAATACTTCTAGCATAAGCAGAAAAAGCAAACAAGGTAGCTGTTAAAGTATAAGAAGCATCGATAAATGTATTTGGATTATAGGAATTTGAAAGTTCTATATAAGCAAAATAAAAATTCGAAAATACATACACGAGGATTCCTATAAAAGCAAAAATAAACGAAGTTGAAGATTTTTTAGCTCTATATGAAAAGTGGAAAAGAGTATATAAAGTTAATATTATAAAATCACAAATCATATACAAAATAGTGTTAAAATAATCTATATTTGCCTCAAATCTTAAATCTGTTTTTTTGAAAATAAATGACCAAACTAGAATTATAAGAGCTAATGAAATACTAAATACATCAATGAAAAGTTGGTATTTATTCCACTGTTTTAGGCTTTTTGAATAAATAAAAAGTGCCTGAATCGCAATTATAATACTGGGAATAGTATATAAATAAGGAATGGGTGTAGTATAAATATCTATATTAAAAATACTATCAGTTATAAACCAAGAAAAATCAACTAATCCCCATATAAAAGTAAAGATGAAAAAAATAAAAAAATCTTTGAATTATCAATAGTTTTTCTTTTTATTACATAAAAATAAATCAAATACGAGGAATATAATATTGTTAATGGAGAAAATATATTTCCATATAAGTTATTTTCAAATATTACAGAAGTTAAATGAGATAAAAATAATAAAATTAATATATATAACTTAGGCGGAAATTTATGTTTTATCATGAGACTTCCTTTCTAAGAACAAATATTTGTGTGTAAAACTTTATATAATTATAGCACTTTAGGACTATCAAGTGGGAATAATTATAAAAAGATTTTTAATTTTATGATTCTAGTTTAAGTTTACTTTTTATATCGGATGTGCGATAATATTTTTTTATAAATTTATAGAGAAAGGAAGAGATAAAATGAAAATTGGCTTTGATCCGAAAAAGTATCTTGAAGAACAGTCCAAATTTATTCTCGAGAGAGTAAATGATTATGACAAGCTCTATTTAGAGTTTGGTGGAAAGTTACTTTTTGACATGCATGCAAAAAGAGTACTTCCAGGCTTTGATGAAAATGCTAAAATTAAGCTACTCCAAAAGCTAAAAGACAAGTTAGAAGTAATAATTTGTGTTTACGCAGGGGATATTGAGCGAAACAAGATTAGAGGCGATTTTGGTATTACTTACGACTTAGATGTACTAAGATTAATCGATGATCTTAGAAGCTATGGACTAGACGTAAATAGCGTAGTTATTACTAGATATGAAGACCAGCCTTCTGCCAATATCTTTATGAACAAGCTAGAAAGAAGAAACATAAAGGTATATACACACAGAGCGACAAAAGGCTATCCTACAGATGTAGATACAATAGTAAGTGACGAAGGCTATGGAAAAAATCCGTACATAGAAACTACAAAGCCAATAGTAGTAGTAACAGCACCAGGACCAGGAAGTGGAAAACTAGCCACTTGCCTAAGTCAACTTTATCATGAACATAGGAATGGTAAAGTAGCAGGATACTCTAAATTTGAAACCTTTCCAGTTTGGAACGTACCTTTAAAACATCCGCTTAATATAGCATATGAAGCAGCTACTGTAGATTTAAAAGATATTAATATGATAGATTCTTTTCATGTAGATGCTTATAATGAAATAGCTGTGAACTATAATAGGGATATAGAAACTTTTCCGGTATTAAGAAGAATTATTGAGAGAATAACTAAAAAGGAATCAGTTTTTAAATCACCTACGGATATGGGCGTTAATAGAGTAGGTTACGGAATTGTGGACGATGAAGTTGTTCAGAAAGCCTCAAAGCAAGAAATCATTAGAAGATATTTCAAGGTTGCTTGTGAATATAAAAAAGGATATGCGGATACTGATAGCTTAGAGCGTATCAAGCTTATCATGGAAGAACTGAGCCTAAAGCCAGAAGACAGAAAAGTTGTACTTCCTGCTAGAGAGCGTTCAACTAAATTAAAAGAAGAGCAAGGCGAAAACTGCGTAGGTTCTGCTATGGCTATAGAGCTTAACGATGGAACTATACTTACGGGAAAGGCTTCTGAAGTAATGGATGCAGCAGCTGCAGCCCTTCTAAACGCAATAAAATACTATGGGAATATATCTGATGAAATTCATTTGATATCTCCAGTTATATTGGAGCCTATAAGAGAGCTTAAATGTAAAATGAGCGGAAATTCAACTAGCTACTTAAATAGCGAAGAGATTCTTATAGCGTTAAGCATTTGCGCAGCTACAAACCATACTGCTCAGATTGCTATGGAAAAACTGCTAATGCTTAAAAACTGCCAAGCTCATAGCACGACCATTTTGTCTGCAGTAGATGAGCAAACATACAGACAGTTAGGAATTGATGTAACTAGTGATGCAGAGTTTGCATCAGAGAGCTTATACTATAACAATTAAAATTTGAATTCAAAATAAAAGGGCGGCCGCACTTCAGATTTAGTGTGGCAGCCCTTTTATTGTATTAAGCACGAATTGCAAAGCGTATTTTTGTTGAACGTGCTCTTGGATTTCTATTACATTCTTCAGCTGAAGGTCTAATTACATCAGTTGATATTTCTGAATAAATACCTTCGCGATAATAATTTTTGAATGATTTTTTCACTAAACGATCTTCTCCAGAGTGGAAGGACATAATTAGCACTTTTCCATTTGGAGCTAATACATCTGGCAGTTTCTCAAGGAAATCATAAAGAACTTCAAATTCTTGATTTACATCAATTCGTAAAGCCTGAAAAACACGCTGGCAAGTTTTTTTGATTTCTTGATCGCGATTTTTAGAAGGTATAAAATTAAGAGTATCTTCTATTAAATTTCTAAGCTGGCTAGTTGTTTCTATTTTTTCGCCTTCTTCAAATCTATTAATAATTGCTTTTGAAATTATTTCTGCATGAGGCTCATCAGAATTTTCTAAAAGCATACCCTCTATTTCATATTGATTCATTTCTTTTAGACGCTCTGCCGCCGAAACTCCTTTTTCTGGATTTAGACGTAAATCTAGAGGACCTTCTCTTTTGTAAGTAAAGCCTCTATCAGGATTATCAATTTGCATAGAGGATACACCTAAATCAGCAAGAATAAAATCGAATTTTCCGGCTTCCTTAGAAATCTTATCTATTTCAGAAAAGTTCATATTTCTGATTTTAAGCATATCTTCACCATATCCAAGCGATTCAAGACGTGCTTTTGTTTTTTGAGATTCGATTGGGTCTACATCCGTGGCAAAAATACAACCTTGATGCTCGAGGCATTTAAGCATTTCAAGTGTGTGCCCACCATACCCCAGAGTTGCATCAAAACCAATTTGACCAGGTTTGATTTGAAAGAATTCTAAAATTTCATTTACCGCAATTGAGATATGCATACCTGCAGGAGTATTTCCTCTTTGAATTGCTTTTTCAATTTCATCAGAATATTTTTCTGGGAATTCACTGTTTTCAACAATCAATTTGACTACA
>CAZFTH010000106.1:0-5509 GCA_964521745.1 uncultured Peptostreptococcaceae bacterium | reverse complement strand
AATTACTCTGTAATTGGACTTGAGGCAAAACCACTACTTTTAATGATAAAAGACGCCATCGATATTATAAAAAAAGAGTTTTCAATAAAATAAATCGAATTCTTTAGGAGGTCACAGCCATGAAAGCAAAATATTCAAGTCAAAAACCACATAATCACCATGATTCATCAAATCATATCCATGAGCATGACCATGGAGATGGACATATTCATACTCATGAGCACCATCATAATCATCCTCATAACCATGAGCATGATTTAGAAGGAATAAGTAAAGAAGAGAAAACTCTCAGAATTCTTCTTGCTCATTGGGTAGATCATAATAATAGCCATCAAGATGGATTCAAGGAATGGGTAGATAAAGCAAATGAAATGCAAAAGCATGAAACAGCAACCTATATTCAAAAAGCAATAGAATTTATGGATAAGGCAAACGAAATGCTTTTAGAAGCAAAAAAAAATCTATAAAATTTTATAGAAATTATTGTAAAAACTTTAAAAATATATAATAGTTGCTTAGTTAAAACATATTAAAAATTTAATTAAAGCATTAAATAAAAACCGTCTAAAATAGATAACGAAAAACTATTTATCTTTTTTTAGACGGTTTTTAACACTTGTACAGTTCAATTTCTAACGTTATTCTTATTTTCTTAATTTACTAGAAATCTGTTCTAAAGAGTCAGCAATTTCTGATAATGTGTGTTTAGTTTTTTCAATAGTGCTGTCTCTAAATGATTTTGTTTTAACTGAAGTGTTATCAACTTGATCATAGGCTTTTTCGTAAACATCTTCAGCCGTATCTTCTAAATTTTTGAGTATTTTATCAGCTTTTTTTGAAAATTTCTTTTTTGTTTTTTTATAGGATTTGGAAAGATCTTTCTTATATTTATCTATAGGTTTTTCATTTTTTTTCTTAAAAAATAATGTTATCAAAGCGGCACTTGTAATAATATCAAAGATTACCCAACTAAAAAAGATTTTTTTCCAATCTATTTCATATTTTTCTTCAATATCATTTCTAAATAAATCATAATCTGGTTTTGATTTCATCATTCTTTTATTGTATTTCATTATAATACACCTCCATTAAAATATAAATTGCTCACATATTTTATCTACCCGATAATAGAGGATTTAAGCATTAAAAAAGCTATTTAATGTGTAAAAAACACCATTTTCAAATAAGGTTTTATCTATAAATAGAGGAATATTATGCCCTGATAAATTTAAGTATAATACTTCTTGATTATTATCGTTATATCCAGTAGTTACTAATAATGTCATTTTAAGTATATTTTTATATGATATTACACTATCACCTTTGTTGTTAAAAATATTCATATTAGGAATAAAAGTATTTGATAAAAATGTAAATATTATTTTGTTTTTATTTATTTTATTATTATATATATATATATATAATTCACCATAATTTGTACTAATATTTCGACTTCTTTTTTTTGCTTCATCATATATCTTTTTTTTAAGCAGAATCAAATATTTAACATCTTCATAATTGTGAAGAAGTATTTTATCTTTTAGGTTATTGTTTTTTGTTTTTTGATATAATTTATACATATCAACCGAATCTTTACCTGAAATTACATCTTGTCTATATATAGAAAAATTTTTTTCTACAGTTTTAAGCTTTAAGTTTTCAAAATTCCAAATTTTTTTTAAAGGCTTAAGATAAGATAATATATCTATAGATTCAATATTATCAAGTATATGTTCCTTAATATATAAATAGTTTATTCTTTTTTTTAGGAATGGTAAATCAAATATATTTCCATTAAAATTTATACATTTTTCCATTGAAGCAATGTCTTCGAGAAAGCTAATTATAATATTCTTTTCATCACTAATATCCTCTGCAAAATATTGACGAATTAATATTTTACTATTTGAATAATAAAAAGCTGAACAAATTAATATAATATTATGATATTTAGAATTTAAACCAGTAGTTTCTATATCAAAATAAAAATATTTCTGTGAAATACTATAGTTGTTATTTTGTGATATAAAATAGTCTTTTATTAACATATTTCCTCCTGAAAAATCACTTTAAATAATTAGTAAAAAAATATACTTAGCTTTAAAGGATGTGATTAATGTGGATTTTGAACAAAAAAATGCTATAAAACACCATAACGGACCCGCTATAGTGATAGCAGGACCAGGCTGCGGGAAAACTAGTGTAATAGCTGAAAGAATATTTCATATGGCAAAAAAATTACAAATAGAACCTAATAATATTGTAGCTTTAAGCTTTACTAGATATTCTTCTAATGAACTTAAAGAAAGGACTCTTTTAAAAAGTTCTAGTTTAAAAAGTGTTTTTTTTGGAACTATTCATAGTTTTTTTCTAAGTATTTTAAAAGATTACTTTTTTTACCCTAAAGATTCCGTTATCGGAAACGAAGAAAAAATTAAACTTATAAAAAATATAATATCTAACACTATATCATCTAATTATATACCAAATGAGGCTATAGAAATTATATCTTCCAAAATATCTGAAATTAAAAATATGAACAACGATTTACATAAAAAAAAGAGTATTGAAGTATTTTTTGAAAATGATTTTATAAAAGTAATATATAATAAATATAATACTTGGTTAGAAGAAAATAATAAAATCGATTTTGATGATATTTTGAGTAAAACTTTCAAACTAGTAAATTCTAATCCTAATACATTAAAATTGATTAGACAAAGATATATATATTTTATAATTGATGAATTTCAAGATATTAACAAAATACAATTTGATACAATAAAATTATTTTTATCAAAAAATAAAAATCTATTTGTTGTAGGTGATGAAGATCAATCTATTTATGGGTTTAGAGGTGCTAATCCAGTTTTTATGGTGAATTTTACTAAATATTTTAATAATGCAAAAATATATCCTATTGTAAGAAGTTATAGGTGTCCTTCAATAATTTTAAATATCGCTAATGAATTAATAACTAAAAATATATCTAGAACTAGTAAAATAATAAAATCAGCTAAAAATGACCCAGGATTATTGCGAATAAAAAAATATGAAGATGTATTTGAGCAAGCTAAAAATATAGCCAATGAAATTAAAAAGTCAAAAAGTAGTAATAATATGATTGTTTTTCGTACTAATTTTGAAATCTTGCCATTTATCAAGTCAATGAGAGATTACAATATTAACTATAGGATAAAAGATAAGGAATTTAATTTCTTTTCTAATTTTATATTTAAAGATATTATGTCGTATTTAAAACTATCTCAAAATTTTTCATTAGATTTACTAAATAGGATCAGAAATAAACCAAATAGAAATTTAAATCATATTTATAATAATGATTTATTATTTAACAAAATATCTCCATATAAAATCAATAAAAAAATGAAACTATTTTATATTAATAAGCAAATAGCCAATATAAAAAAACTTAGTTTCATTGAAGCTATAAATTATATAAGAAGCTATATAGGCTATGATAACTATTTAAAAGATTATGCAAATAAATATTGTATTAACATTGAATACTTGCTTGATTTTTTTGAAATTTTTTATTCTCTAGTTGATAGTAAAAGTAGTATTAAAGAAGGAATTAATAAAATAGAGAAAGAATCAAGAAATTTTTATATGCAATCATTAAATAATTCACATGATTCTTATGATGTTTTATTAGTTACTGCTCATGCTAGTAAAGGTTTAGAAGCAGATAATGTATTTTTAGTTTCTTTTAACGAAGGTCAATTTCCTCATATAAAAGCGAGTGATATAGAAGAAGAGAGAAGACTTGCTTATGTTGCTATAACAAGAACAAGAAAAAATCTATATATTAGTTATTTATCCATGAATAAAAGAAAAGCAGCCTTACCTAGTAGTTTTCTAGTAGATGTTCAAAAGTGCATAAATAAGAGTATTATGATATAATTATGCCCTAGGTAAATTTAATTTTTTAGAATATTATAGTAAATATATTGATTTACTAGTAGGAGTGAAATTAATGTTAGAAGAAAATAAACTTACAAAATTACTTGGAATATCTATTATAGTATTAGTTGTCATTTTATTTGGGGGATATCTTCTTTACTATAATAGTTTTGGGGAATTAAATAAAGAATCTAACAATGCATCTAGTGATTCTAATTTTTCTCCAATAGAACCATTTATTGCATATTCAAGCCTTAAACCAAATATTATAGAACTATTTGGCGAAGGGACTCAGGGTGAAGGAGTAAGTGATGACACAAAATACATAGATTATAAGCAAAAATGGTTTTCTTTAAATGCTGATGCACGCTACTATTACGGCAAATATAAAAGAGTATATAGGAATGTTTTAACCTTTAGTATTGAAGATAAAGATAAGCTTTATAAAGAAATGATAAAAAACCTTGGAAATCCACTAGAAGACAATTTTGGAGATCTTGAAAATAAAAATCCAAAAGCTTTTTGGATTAAAGATTCAGTAAGCTATGAGCTTAATCAAATGAAAAATAAATTAGTTGTAGAGTCAAGACTATCTTATTATGACAACCCAAATAATTATGATATGGGAGATAGGCCTACTGTTATTCAAAGAATTAATTCAGATATTACTGGTGACGGTGAGAAAGATGCCATTTTATTGATAGGAAGCAAATCAAATTATACTGATAAAATTTACAACAAGCTTTTTATATTAGTAGGAAACAGTTCTGCGGCATATTTTACAAGCTTCCCCCAAAATTTAGATGGAGGAAGCAATCCTAAATTAAAAATTTCGGATATAGATTATAATGGTATGGAAGATATATTAGTGGAGTCAGATTTATTCTATATTAAAAGCTTTAACGGATTCGCATATAAGGATAATAAAATTGTAAATATATACTCATCAGAGAACGAACCAGGAAAAAACAACTAGAACTAAAATAAAGCGAAATCCTAAATAATAGATTTCGCTTTATTTTTAATTAAATAGTAGTAATAGTTTATATTAAAGATTCATGAGTATCAACATAACTGTGGTTTTTCAATTAAATCAAAGAAGTGAGGTGATGTATGAAAGGTAATATCTATAAATTTTTCCTTTGGATAAAAATTATTATCAAATATATTGTATTACTATTTCCTGCTATATATAAAGATGCATATCTGCATATAAAAAGAATCATAAAAAAACAGTCGAATCCTCATATACTTGAGATTACTCTTCCTACAACTAATCCTGTAATTTTAACTATGATGGCAAACTTCATAACATTAACACCTGGCACTATCACTGTTGATATAAAAGAAAGCACTCTTTTTGTTTTAGATATTGATTCTGATTTTAACCCAGAGTATAGCAAACAAGTTATTTTGAATGATTATAATAAGATATTTGGATAAGGAGAGGTCTATGCTAGTATTTTTCATGATTTTTTTATGCATATCAATAGCTGCAATATTAGTTAAATTTATAATAGGAGAAACTGTATGGGAAAAACTCTTATCTCTTAATCTCATTTCTGTAAAAACAATTCTACTTATA
>CAZFTH010000105.1:0-5658 GCA_964521745.1 uncultured Peptostreptococcaceae bacterium | reverse complement strand
TAACCTGATATCCGCTCATGGTCTTATATCTACATACAGAATCTTTAAGTGTTCTAGCTAAAACGTGGTGGATTCCTGGCTTACCATTTGCAGTTGGAGGTCCTTCGTAAAATACAAAAGACGGAGAATCCTCTCTAGCCTCTACACTCTTCTTTAACAAGTCAATTTCATTCCAAAATGCCGTTAAACTTTGTTCATTATCTTTTACTGCAGCATTATTCAAATTCTCAAACTTCATAATATATCTCCCTTCAAATCATATTGAAAATGTAAACCCTTATTATTTCCACAATAAGCTTATAAAATACACTCATATTATCTGCACAAAAAAATCCCTGCAAAAATGCAGGGACGAATAATTCCGCGGTACCACCCTAGTTGTTCATGGCATCTAGCCAGAACCTCTCAAATGCGCTTAACACGCGCACGATGAAAAAATCTACTAAATAAAGACTTCTTATTTTCGATTTTTTAGCTCCTAGGTGATTTTCACTAATAATCCTATGTAGAGTTCCCACCTCTTCCTCTACTCTCTGAAATATTTATATCAGTTACTCTCCTAATCATAGCCTTTTTGTATTCATATTTAGTGATTATTTTATACTATATTGCTAAAAAACGCAAGAATTTATTCTATATCATTAAAAGTCTCTTCAACGCTTGATATTCCATCTTCTAATAAAGATTTGAACTTCCCCTTAAATACAACAAATTCTTTTCTTATATTTTCATACTCTTTTTTTATCTTTATTACATCATTGTTTGCTTCTTCTACAATTTTCTTAGCTTGATGATGAGCTTCATCTATAATTAAAGCTGATTTTCTCTGAGCACTGGCATTTACTTCTTCTGCCGTTTGCTGGGCTACTATTAATGTCTCTTTTAAAGTTTCTTCAAGTGTTTTATATCTTTTTATTTGCTCAGTTAATGCATTTAATTTATCCTTTAATTCTATATTTTCCTTATATAGATTCTCATAATCTCTTTTTATTTCATCTATAAAAATGTTGACTTCATTTTCCTTATATCCTTTTAAAGCTTTTTTAAATTCTTTATTTTCTATATCCAGTGGTGTAATCATTTGTATCCTCCTAAAGTATTCTTTTTACTCTAGCCCTCATTCTACCTTTTTTTGTTTCAGTTATAACTTCATCAAAAATAGCTCTTCCAAATCCTTTTAATGACACTAAAGAACTATCTTTAATTTCTCTGGAATTTGAGGTATATAATTCAAAATCCACATACAATTTTTCTTTATTTATATAATCTTGAGTTTTTGCCCTAGAAAGATTAAAGATTTCAGATACTACTGCATCTGCTCTTCTAGATGCAATAGTTATAACTTTCTCTTGATAATTTGGTATAGATTTTACAAACTCATTTTCACCTACAAGCTTGCTTGTAACAGACGCTTTGTTTATAGAATTAAGATTAAGTGTGATAAAACCGCTTACATTTTTATCAACAACTATAAAAGCACAATCTTCATGAACATCAATATCACCAATCTTATCCCTCTTAATCCCTAAAGATAAAATTGTACCTAAATAATCTCTATGTCCAATTTTATTAAACTTAAAGTTTCCACTGATTTTGATTATATCATATGGCTTTTCTATTAATTCATAAGGTATGTAATTTGGAAATATCTGTATTATACTTCTTTCAGACATGACTGAAGGGCTACACTCTCTGTAATTTATAGAATCTAGCCCTCTAAGAATTGCTATAAAATTTTTTCTTTCAAAAGGATTCATAAAGTCAGTAGCTCTAATGTCATGATTATGAATTACTCCTTCAACTTTAGAAAGATTTTTAATTATAATTTTCTTTAACTCGTAATCTCTTATAAAAGAAGTGAGTTTTTCCTTGTCCATAATATATACTCTCTTATAAAATAATATATAAAAATCTTAAAACTACATTTCTTAAAAAGCTCAGAAGGAATAAGACAATTATAGGTGAAATATCTATTGGCCCTAAATTTATGTATCTCGAAGTAAACTGTCTTACAGGTTCCATGATTGGCTCAGTGATATTATAAATAAACTTCACTGGTTTTGAGTACATATCTACATTTGGAACCCATGATAAAATTACTCTAAGTAAAACCAATAGCTGTACGATTTCAAAAAAATAATTAACTGTTGTCCTAATTGCCCACATCTAAACTCTCCTTTTGTCTACCATCTAAATAGACCTTTACTTTCTAATTCTTTTTTTATGTTACCATCTATATCTATATTAGAAGGCGCTAATACAAATATAGCCTTAGATATTTTTCTTATGTCTCCATCCATGGCAAAAATTGCTCCATTTAAAAAATGAAAAATAGTCTTAGAAACTTCTGCATCGTGAATATTTTCTAGATTTACAACTACTGCTCTTCTATTTTTTAAACTCTCCACAATAGTAGGCGCATCATCATAAGATGTTGGTTCATAAATTACAACCTTCATCTGTTGCTGATTCGGATTAATATTTACAATTTTATTTGATGAAGATTTTGAAACTAGAGGGGCTATAGAATTCGTCTCCTCTTCAAAATACTCATCATCTTCAAAATCATCTTCTCTTAATCCTCCAAAAAGAAAGTCTTTAATCTTTCCTGATAATTTTTCCGCCATAACAAATCCTCCTATACATAGTTTCTTTCACCAAAAATGCCTGTTCCTACTCTTATCATATTCGAGCCTTCTTCTATAGCTATTTTATAATCATTTGTCATGCCCATAGAAAGATATTTCATCTCCACATTTTCCAATGGAAGTTTTGATAATTCGTCAAACAGAGTCTTTAGTTTTTTAAAATAAGGTCTCGTTTGCTCTACTTCAACTTCAAATGGAGCCATTCCCATAAGACCTAATATTTTTATATTTTTGTAGTTTGAAGAAATCTCTTTTACAAAATCGTATACTTCTTCTGCAAGCAATCCATGCTTTGAATCTTCTAGTGAAATATTTACTTGTACTAGACAGTTCATTACTAAATCGTTTTCTTTTGCTCTTTTATCAATTTCTTTTGCAAGAGGCACCCTATCTAAAGAGTGAATTAGGTCTACTGTCTTTATTATATATTTTACTTTATTAGTCTGTAAAGTACCAATAAGGTGCCAAATAGCTTTTTTTGATACATCTGAACGTTTCCTTTCGACTTCTTGGACTTTATTCTCGCCCAAATTTTCAATCCCTGAGTCTAAAGCCTCATTGATTTCTTTTACCCCTACAGTTTTGCTCACAGCTATAAGAGTTATATCGTCATTTCTGTTGGATTTATTTAGTGTATTTTTAATTTCTTCTTGAATTAACTCGATATTATTTTTAATTTTACTCATTATCTCACCCTCTGCCCATTTTTTATATTTTTTGGAGAAACAATAAGCTCATCATAAAGATTGATATTTTCAGAGCTTCGAATAGCATATGGGTCATACCTTAAGACATAATAGCTTTCATTTTCTCCATTTATATTATCCATTGATTTAAATAAAGCATTACCAACTTCATTTACAGTAAAAACACCTTTTTCCCCTTCATAGTTTACTACAGTATCTTTAGGAACTAGTAATCCACTTGGTTTTTTATAAATAATTTGTGCCTTATGTCTCCTAGCTTTTGTAAAATCATAATTTTCATTTTCTATTCTAAATAATCCCACAAATTTTTCATCTTCACCTTTGTAAAATTCTTCCATTCTACCTGTAACTGACTGATTTTCAATAATGATTTCTATAGGTTTTTCCCTCTCTATAACTTTGATATCTTCAGGTGTAACCTCAGTTGCTATATACCAAATATGATTATTAATTACTGAAGCGATTACATCTCCTTCTTTAACATCTTCACTTTGATATATTGTATTTTTATCTTGAAACTTGTTTATTTTAGTGACGGATAATTTATCCATATTTGCTAATGAATACTCTTCTTGGTATCCATCGCTATAAAAAGATAAAACTCCAGGATTTAAAGATTTTATATAATATTTTTCAGAATTTAGCTTATTTTGAATTTCATTTTTTTTAGCTTCAAGTTCTTCTGTTGTCATATTTCCTAAACTAGATGCACCTGTTAATAATTTTTTTCTATCCATTAAAGTTAGTATTTGTTCCTTTAATTCTGCTATATAAGATATATTGTTTTGGGCTATTCTATGCTGGATATCTGTATATAAAAAATCAATTTGACTATTTATTTCTTGTATTTCTGTATCTGGGTTTTGGATTGAAACATTATTATTAAGTTCATTTATTCTTCTATTCAATATCTGTAAAGTAGCTTGCTCGTCTCCACTTAGTTCTTCATTTTGAATTTTTGCAACTAAATCTGCTTTTTTTACCCTATCTCCCTCATCTACAAAATAAGAAATAAATCCGCTAGAAGGTGCCTTAAGTTGATACTCATTCCTTAATATAATAATGTCTTTTTCTATGACGTTAGATATTTCTCCCAAATCCAAGGTATATGTTTTAATAGTTGCAGCGCTTACTACAAAATAAACATGAAAACAAAAATAAAGCATAAAACCAAATAATATAAAATAAATTAAATTAAAAGGTTTCTTTTTAGACTTTGGCATAAATTCTTCACACTTTCTAGTTCTAATAATTGAAAAACAGTAGTTATAAATAAAAGTATATTTCTAATTGTCTGAGTATTTCAGATGCATCAAATCTTCTGTTTCATGTTTCTTGGTCCTGGTCATCAAACTTTTTATGGCTTCATTAATATCTTTTCCTTCAAACAATACTTTATATATCTCAGCTGTTATTGGCATATCTATATTTTTTTCTATAGATATCTTATATGCCACTTCTGTTGCAGTTATCCCCTCAACTACCATTTGTATTTCCTTTAACGTTTCTTCTAAGGATTTACCTTGACCAATCATAATACCAGCTCTTCTATTTCTCGAATGCATAGATGTACAAGTTACAATCAAATCTCCTATGCCCGATAGACCTGCAAATGTTGAAATATCTGCTCCAAGCGCTACTCCTAATCTAGCAATCTCTGCTAAGCCTCTAGTCATAATTCCAGCTTTTGTATTATCTCCATAACCTAAACCATCAATTATTCCACTACCAAAAGCTATTATATTTTTTAATGCCCCGCCAAGCTCTACCCCTACTACATCTGGATTTGTGTATACCCTAAAAAATTCGCTACTAAAAATATCTTGAATATACTCAGCTGATTCTATATTTTCAGAAGCTGCTACTAGTGTTGTAGGCATATTTACAGCTACTTCTTCAGCATGGGAAGGACCTGATAATACTACAAAATTATTTTTAGGGAAAATTTCTTTTACTACTTCAGAAATTCTTTTATTTGTCCCTTTTTCTAATCCTTTCGATACATTTACAAGTATAACATTTTTATCAACCTTATCTTTAAGACTTATAAGAGCATCTCTAGTAGCTTGAGAAGATACAGCAAGAACTATAGCTGATGCTCCCTCAATAGCCAAATCCAAATCTGTAAAAATATTAATTTCAGAAGGTATGCTAATTTCATTTAGGTATTTACTGTTTTTGTTTGTTTTAACTATTTCCTCTGCTTGAGATTCATTTCTAACATATAGGTTCACTTTATGTCCATTATTATTTAAAAGCAAAGCTAAGGCACTTCCCCAGCTTCCTGCTCCCATAATACAAAT
>CAZFTH010000104.1:0-5725 GCA_964521745.1 uncultured Peptostreptococcaceae bacterium | reverse complement strand
TTGCCTGATTTATCCATAACGTTTGCAGATACGATAGGGAAGTTCATCATCTTCTCTAATTCCTGCAATCTAGCAAAACCATAGTTGAAGTCGTGGTTTCCTGGAGTAAAAGCATCAATGCCCATAAGATTAAGAATTTTAACTATACTCTCGCCTTGGCTAAGTGTAGCTATAGGCTGTCCATGAAGAGTATCCCCAGCGTCTAGCATAAGCACGTTTGGATTTTCCTTTAGTAAATCTTGCTTGTACTGAGCAATACGGTCAAAACCTACACCTGTTACTACTCCATCTTTCTCCACTGATTTAACTCTGGCATGAGTATCATTGAAATGAAGGATAACAAGCTCTTTTGCATCGTCAGCAAAAGCAGAAATAGGATTAAATAATACAAGAGAAAGTACCATAGTGATACTTAAAGCAAGTGACATAAATCTTTTGTTTCGCATAAAACCCTCCTTATTATAATAATATTATTGCGAGGAATTAATTTACCCCGCTATATAATTATAGACCAAATATCAGTCAAATAAACATATAAATGTAAAATTAGCTTTAATTTTTTGAATTTTCTTTTAAACTGTAAAACCAGCTTCCTCAAAGGTATACATATTTTTGTAGGTAAAGTTAGCTGCTTCAATTATATTAAAGCAAAGAGCAGCGCCAGAGCCTTCGCCTAGTCTCATGTCCATCTGAAGCATAGGTGAGAGCTCAAGTAAATCAAAGGCTTTTTTTGAGGCAGGCTCAGCAGAAAAATGTGATGGAATCATATAAAGCTTCGATAATGGATTAAGCTTGATTGCAAGTATAGCTGAAGCATAAGAAATAACTCCATCTAGCACTACTGGAATATTTCTACTAGCACATGCTAGGATAGCGCCTGTCATGGCACCAATTTCAAAGCCCCCTACCTTAGCAAGCACATCTACAGGGTCATTTTTATCAGGAGCATTAAGCTCGATAGATTTTTTGATTACATTTGCTTTATGTATTACGCCCTCGCTGTTGAGTCCGGCACCTATACCAGTTACTTCTATAGGCTCATAGTCTCCGTAAACTGATATGATAGCGCTAGTAGGCGTAGTATTTGCTATACCCATTTCACCTACTCCTATTACTCTGTAGCCGGCATCTATTAGCTTGTTAGTTTCTTCTATGCCTATTTCAATAGAAAAAAACGCTTCTTCATAGCTCATTGCAGGTCCTTTTGCCATATTAGAAGTGCCTTTTCTTATTTTTCTGTTGATTACTCCAGGAAGAAGTTCGTCGCAGTTTACACCTACATCTACACCATAGACATCAGCATTTGCAAATCTAGCTAGAGCACCTACTCCAGTTATTTTTCTCACATAATTTGGAATCTGAATTTTTGTTATTTCCTGAGCGTTTGGAGCTACTCCTTCCTCATATACTCCATGGTCGCCAGCAAAAGCTATGACAGCTTTTTTAGTAGTGTCGTAAAAATCCTGCCCATATATTCCTGCAAGCTGAATGGATATTTCCTCTAGCTTTCCTAAACTGCCCTTAGGCTTTATGAGTAAATCTTGTCTTTCCTGTGCTTTTTTCATCATTTCTTCGTTCAAATTTGTTATACTAGCGATAGTACTTTTAAAAAGTTCCATTAATTTACTCCCCTTATCCCGCATATTTAACGCAAATGATTTGCATCTTTATATTTATTATACTACCGTTAGTCAAGCCTGAAAATGGGTAAAAAGATAATCAGCGAGGTGAGAAAATGAAACTATATCAAGAAAATAATAAAGTAATAATCGATAAAATCAAAGATTTTGAACCAAAGCATATATTTGAGTGTGGGCAGTGCTTCAGATGGGATAAAGAGGAAGATGGCTCCTACACAGGAGTAGCAAATAGAAAAATACTCAATGTAAAGCTAGAAGGCGATACTTTGATACTAGATAACACAAATCTAGATGATTATCATAAAATCTGGCATAACTACTTTGACATGGATAGGGATTATTCTGCTATTAAAGCAGAGCTTGCTCAAATGGATGAACATCTTTACAATGCAACTATATTTGGTCAAGGAATGAGGATTTTGAATCAGGATACCTTTGAAATTGTTATTTCCTTTATAATCTCAGCTAGAAATGCCATTCCTATGATAAAAAGAAGCGTGGCATTTTTATCGAAAGCTCTAGGAGAGGAAATCGGAGAATATAGAGGAAAGAAGTATTATGCTTTTCCGACTCCAAAAGCTCTTTCATCTTGTGATGAGCAAGTACTCATTGATTCGAAGGTGGCTTTTAGAAAAGGCTATATAAGAGACGCAAGCTATATCCAGCATTCACTTCAAATGGATATGTATAAGCTAAGGAATCTGCCTACAGATATGGCGAGAAAAGAGCTAATGACAATTCCTGGAGTTGGGCCAAAGGTTTCAGATTGTATTTTGCTTTTTGGACTTTCAAAACACGATGTATTTCCTGTAGATGTATGGGTGCAAAGAGTAATGCATGAGTTTTATATTGAAAAAGAAATGAAGGACCTCAAGAAAATTAGAGAGTTTGGAATAGATATGTTTAAAGACAAATCTGGAATAGCTCAACAATATTTATTTTACTATGCTAGAGAAAAGGGGATAGGGAGGAAGTAAAAATGACATTTACCATATTTTTTGCCATTTTAGCTATCTTTGTATCTCTGCTCATATTCTTTGAAAATCGTGACCCTGCTAAGACTATAAGCTGGCTGCTGGTCATGATTTTTTTGCCTGGTATAGGCTTTGTGCTCTACTTGTTATTTGGTGAAAATTTAAGATCCTCTAAGGTCAAGAAAACCAAGGTAGCAGTTGCAAAATTTTTAAACAGTCAAGATATTAAAGGCATGATAAGTCTACAAATATTAAGCGCAACACAAAAACAAGCTTTAAAAGACAATGTCATGTTTCACGATTTAGAATCAGAGGGTAAAAAGAAGGTAATGCAGCTGATACTAAACTCAGAAAGATCTCCTTTTACTTTAAATAACAAAGTAGATATATATACAGATGGGCTTGATAAATTCGAGCAGATGTTAAAAGATATCGAAAATGCAAGAAGCTATATTCATTTGGAATACTTTATAGTGAAAAATTCTGAAATAGGAAATAAACTTAAAGATGCACTTATAAAAAAAGCTAAGCAGGGAGTTAAAATAAAATTTATTTATGATGAAATAGGTAGTTTCAGGCTGTTTTTTCATCCGGATTTTGCTAGGCAAATGAAAAAGGCTGGTATAGAATTTCGTCCATTTATTCAAGTTCATTTCCCCTATCTTCACAGAAAATTTAACTATAGAAATCATAGGAAAATCTGCATAATAGATGGAGAAATAGGATATATAGGGGGGCTTAATATAGGTGATGAGTATGTACACCAGAAAAAGAAATTCGGTTTTTGGAGAGACACTCACCTTCGCATAGAAGGAGAGTCTGTATATATGCTTCAGACTATATTTTTAATAGATTATTATATTGGAAGTGGTGAAAAAATAAATCAGCAAGAATTATTCCCTTCTATGGCTTACAAAGGTGATTCTTTGATACAGATTGTATCCTCAGGGCCAGATAATCAATATGAGAGTATATACAATGCTTACTTTTCGTCAATAGCCCAGGCAAAAAATACAATATATATAGAAACTCCCTACTTTATACCTGACGATGCCCTTCTTACAGCTCTTAGAACTGCTGTTTTATCAGGCGTGGATGTAAGAATAATATTTCCGTCTTTTCCCGATCACAGAGTGGTTTATTATGCATCTCTTTCTTATTTAGAGGAGCTCTTACAAATAGGATGCAAGGTATATTTTTATCAGAAAGGATTTATTCATTCAAAGATGGTGTTAGTTGATGAAGAAATAGCATCGGTTGGTACTGCAAATATGGATATAAGGAGTTTTATGATTAACTTTGAAGTCAATGCTTTTATATATGATGAGCCAACTATAACTAGGCTCTATAATATATTTAATGAAGATATAAAAGACTCAAATGAGCTAACATATTTAGATTTTAAAAGTCGTCCTTTACTTCAAAAAATTGCAGAATCTGCAGCTAGGTTATTTTCACCAATATTGTAAAAAAAAAATTAAAAAAGTACTTGAAAAAAATTCAAATATTATATAACATATATTATGTAGTAGCACTCGACGTAAAAGAGTGCTAACATTCAATAAAAAAATAAGAGCAAAGCTAGTCTTTGCAATAAAGCATCCCTTTACAGGGACTATTAAATAATATTATTTAGGAGGGATTGTTTATTATGAAAATTAGACCATTAGCAGACAGAGTGGTAATTAAGATGGTAGAAGCAGAAGAAAAAACTAAAAGTGGAATTGTACTTCCAGGAAGTGCAAAAGAACAACCACAGATGGCCGAAGTAGTAGAAGTAGGACCTGGTGGAGTAGTTGACGGTAAAGAAATCAAGATGGAGTTAAAAGTAGGAGATAAGGTACTTTTCTCTAAATATGCAGGAACTGAAGTTAAGTTAGATGGACAAGAATTCACTATATTAAGACAAAGTGATATTTTAGCTGTAGTAGAGTAATATTTGTTTCAAGTAAATACAAGTATGAGTTCAGTATAAAAAAGCAAGATGATTATAAATTAGGAGGAATAATATAAGATGGCTAAAGAAATTAGATTTTCAGAAGAAGCTAGAAAAGCTTTAGAAACTGGTGTAAACAAGCTTGCAGATACAGTAAAAGTTACTATTGGACCTAAAGGAAGAAATGTAATTTTAGATAAAAAATTTGGTTCACCACTGATTACTAACGACGGTGTAACTATAGCAAAGGAAATAGAATTAGAAGATCCATATGAAAACATGGGAGCTCAGCTAGTTAAAGAAGTTGCTACTAAGACTAACGATGTAGCAGGTGATGGTACTACTACTGCGACACTTTTAGCACAAGCAATAATCAGAGAAGGCCTTAAAAACGTAGCAGCTGGATCTAACCCTATTTTGCTTAGAAAAGGTATCCAAAAAGCTGTTGATACAGCAGTAGCAACACTGAAATCAAATTCTAGAACTATTGAAAATAAAGAGTCTATAGCTCAAGTTGCAGCTATTTCTGCTGGAGATGAAGAAATAGGTAAATTAATTGCTGAAGCTATGGAAAAAGTAGGAAATGACGGAGTTATCACTGTAGAAGAATCAAAATCTATGGGGACTACTCTTGAAGTAGTTGAAGGTATGCAGTTTGATAGAGGATATGTATCTGCTTACATGGTAACAGATGTAGATAAGATGGAAGCTACACTTAGCGATCCTTACATCCTAATCACTGACAAGAAGATTGCAAATATACAAGAAATTCTTCCTATATTAGAGCAAATAGTACAGCAAGGAAAGAGACTTCTTATTATCGCTGAAGATATTGAGGGAGAAGCTTTATCTACATTAGTTGTAAACAAATTAAGAGGAACATTTGAAGTTATTGCTGTTAAAGCTCCAGGCTTTGGTGACAGAAGAAAAGCTATGTTAGAAGATATTGCTATCCTTACAGGTGGAAAAGTGATTTCTGAGGAAATCGGCTTAGACCTTAAAGAAGCTACATTAGATATGCTAGGGAAAGCTGCTACAGTTAAAATTTCAAAAGAAAACACAACTATAGTAAACGGCGCTGGAGAAGATAAGGCTATAAAAGATAGAGTAGCTCAAATCAAGAGACAAATTGAGGAAACTACTTCTGAATTTGATAAAGAAAAATTACAAGAAAG
>CAZFTH010000103.1:0-5833 GCA_964521745.1 uncultured Peptostreptococcaceae bacterium | reverse complement strand
CAGACGGTATATATCTAGATGAGCTAGAAGATTTCGATGTTATTATAGAAAAGCCTGACCGCTCTGATATGTACCTAAAATGTAACTGGCAGACAATAGGAGAATCAGGAAACTTAAAAGATAAGACAGTTGAGAATATGAAGGTAATGGCTAGTAAGTTTAAGAGAGTGAAAAAATAAGGGCCTTAGGGTCCTTATTATTTTTTAGGAGGAATTTCTATGAGAGTATCTGAACTAAGAAAGAATATTAGAAAACATAAAGTTATTACTTATCCTGGACAGAATTTTGAGGTGGCTATCGTAAGACTAGATGCTAGAGAGCTTATTGAAGCTAATGTCAAATTAACAGAAAGATTAAGCAAAGAAAATGTTATGAATCCAGATATTGTGAACTTAATGTATCAATTGGAGCAATTAAGCATTGCTTTAAGAAGTCCTCTCGAATTAAGCTCAAGGATTATTTCTCGTGAGGAACTAGAATCTGAAGAACTATCAGTTATTTCTAGTTTGTTTGAAGAATGGACTCAGATTCAAACTGAAGCATCTGACACTATAGATGAAATTTCAACTGAGAATTTTGAGGAATTAAAAAAAAAATTAAAGAAAATACACTTGAAAGACTTAGATGGAGAATTGCGAAAGATCTTAAATTATCTCCAAATGACCCTAGTATCCAGGGAGGATATGAACAATTAACATGGATTTTAGCAAATATTCACATAGACAATGAGGAGTATGAGTCAAGGCTATGTGATAAGTGTAAAACTAGTGCTAAGAAAACATTATGTCCTTGTTGTGGGGATGAAATAAAAGATGATAATAAAATAGAAATTAATCAAAATTTTGATGAAAATAGATTCAATGAGCTGGCAGGTGGTGAAAAATAATGGCTGAAGCTAAAGAAGTCGGTATAGTTCTTGGAGCGAAAGATGAATATCAAAGTACATTAAGTCGGTTTAAAAGTGATGTATTAAAAACAAAATCTGACACGGAAAGAGCAGGAAATAGTATCACTGCTCAATTTTCTAAAATAACCAATGCAGCAGATAAATTAAACAATAAATTAGGTGCTGTTGATAAGGCTATTGGAAGAACATTTAAAGCTGGTCTAGCAGGTACAGCTGCATATGCCGCTATTGTATCGAATGATTTACTTCAATTAGATGCTGGAATAGCTAAGATAAATACACTATATGATCAAACAGCTCAGAGTCAAAAGGTTATGACTAAAGATATAATCCAAACTTGGAAACTTATTCCTCAGAATTTCACTCAAATAACTCAAAGTATGTATGATTCAATATCTGCTTCTCTTGACCCTAAGAATGCTGCTAGTGCAGCTAGAAAATTTGCTATAGGGGCAGTTGCAGGAGGAACTGATAATATATCTGCAGTAGTTAAAGCTGTAATGGGAACTAAAAACGCATACGCTATGGATGATAGTACTTTATCAGAGATAATGGATGTCCAATTTGCAACTATAAAAGCTGGTATTGTTGAGTATGAGGAATTAGCATCATCTTTAGGTACTGGTCTTATGCCAAAAGCACAAGCAGCAGGAATTGATTATAAAGTTGTTTATGCTACTATGGCTCAACTCACAAAAAATAATATGCCAGCAGCTGAATCAGCTACTGCTATGAAACAGCTTTTTGGAAAATTTGTAGATAAAGAAGTTATCAAAGATTTTAAAAGTTTTGGAGTAAATATTCAAGATGCAAACGGTCATACGAGAGATTTACTTGATATTGTAAAAGATTTATTTGCAGTTTTCGAAAAGAAAGGTATGACATCAGAAGCTAGAGCTGGATTCTTGAAAAAAATATTAGGTTCAGAGGAGGCTGCTATTGCTCTTACTCCATTAATTCAAAATGTTAAAGATTTTGAAAAGACCTATAGTGCTATTGTAAATAACTCAAAAGGGAATGCTAAAGAAGCATATATAGACCAGATGGATAATAGAATGACTCAATTAAAAATTATGATGAAAGCTATAACTGGAGTAGGTATTGATTATGCAAATCAGTTTGACCCTTTAATGGATGCTATATTTGAACCATTTAAGAGAAAAATACTGCTAGAAACTGATTTGGCAGATTTAAATGATAGTATTAACGCTGAAACTAATCCAAAAATAAAGAAACAGATGATGGTTGAAAGAGAGTTAATGATAGATGAGATAAATAGCATAGACCTCACGCCAATAGACGAGTGGAAAAATGCATTAGACGAATCGGTGAATAATCTAAAAGCTCTTAATCCACAGTTGGCAGCTATGGCTGAGTCTGTAGGTAACTTTATGATGGGATTTCTAGGAGAAGAAGGAGCAGATAAAAGAGAGGCAGTTGCTACAGGAGCAAAGGTAGTTGGAGGGACATATATTAGTATAAAAGCTCTTACTTTTGCTAAACGAATAGGGGAATTGTTTTCGTGGCTAACTAGCACAGGAAAACCTAAAACTAGTGGATTGCCTGACTTAGGACAGTCAGTAGCTACAATGATGGTAAATGCGGCTGTTGTGAATATAAATGGTGAAGTACCAGGAAAAACAGTGCCAGGAGCACCAGCTACTAGTGCAACTCCAAAATCAAGTATGCCTAAAACTGTTGGGCCAGCCACTGTTGGAGCTGGATTAAGTAAATTTATTAATTATACGGGAACAATATTCTCATTGGCTATGATTGCAGCTATATCAAAAAATGGTTTGGATAAAAACAAAGAATATTTATCAATGAAGCCTGATGAAATAACTGCATACAACAAAGCTATTATGAAAGAATCAGAAGATGCTAAGGATAAAGCTAGTAAATATTTCAAACCTAGAGGACATGAAAAATATCCTGCTACACCAGCAAGATTTCAACCTAAAGAAATAAACGGGACATTAATAGCAGCAATGCACGATACAATGGATAAAATGAAAGCTGCAGAAATGAAAATTAATACTACTGTACCAGTAGAAGTAAAAAGTAATCCTCATGTAAGTGTAAAAGTGCTTTTAGATGGAATTACTATTCCTGGAAGAGTAATAACTACTACTAGTAATAATTTTAGCTCTACTAGAAAAGAAATTGAGAGGACTGAGCGAAGAATGGGAACTCCAACAAAATAAAAAAGGAGAGAAATTATTTCTCTCCAAAGACTTGTTTATTTTTATATAGACCTATTACAAGGATTAACCATAATGAAAATGTAAGAAGCACAGCTGTTTCTCCTTGCAATAAAAAATATAATTGACTCAAAATTTCCAAAATACCGAGACTTATTCCCCAGTCAAATGCCCAGCGTTTTTCTGCTTTTATGTCTTGAGCTATTCTAAAAAAAATGACTGCATAAATGAAATTCCATGAGGCTAATAAATATAACCAAGTATCATTGTAATAAAGGTTGGTGTAAATAGTACCTATAGCACCTAAAACACATATACCGCTCAATAAGTAAGATAATACAGAAATAAATTTAAGATTTAATAGCTTATTGTCCATTTTATACCCCCTTTTTTTAAATTATATAATATATATTAAATATTTCCTAGGATATTATAGTTTTCGGAAGTCGGTTTATCCGACATCTGATAGAGTTATTTTAAAACCCCTTGACAAGTTAACTAGTTAACTATATAATTAGTTTAATCCTTGGAAGGAGGTGAACCTTGGAAAATAAAAAAAGAAAAACTTTTGCTACTACTATTGATTCTAAAATTTCACAAGAATTTAAAATTGCTTGTATAAAAAATAATCAAGCAATGAATGAAGTTTTAGAAAAATTAATGGTGATGTATGCTGAAGGAAAAATTGATTTATCAAAAAAATAAGAAACACCCGTTGCTAATTCTTTGCCCAGAATTACGAGTGTTTCAACAAGAGCAATAAATATTGCTAAATATATTATAGCATTATAGATTGCTCATTTCAATAATAGTAGATTTGAAAGGAGAGTCTAAAATGAATGCAGTTAAAATTGCAAATAATGAGTTTGAAGTAAAAGAATATAATGGTTTGAGATTGGTAACACTTGATGATGTAGATAAAGTTCATAATAGACCAAAAGGAACAGCAAAAAGGAATTTCAATCAGCACAAAGAGCAATTTGTAAAAGATGAAGATTATTTTGAAATCAGTCCGTACGAAATTCGTACAAACAAGATAATGCAGATATCTAATGCCCTTAGAAGAGACATGATATTTTTAACAGAAATGGGTTACCTAATGTTAGTAAAATCTTTCACAGATGATTTAGCATGGAAGGTTCAAAGACAATTAGTAAATAATTATTTCAGAGTGAAACAAGAACCTACTCAATTAACTATAGAACCAATTGCTGAGCTTCAAAGAAAAACTTATAAAGGTATACCTGTAATGGTTATTAATGATTTAGCTCAAGTACTAGGGTTATCAAAGTATACTGCTTACTGGAGAGTAAGACAAAGTAATATACCTTATATTGTTTTGCAGGGTAAGAATTTATTTGATTTTAAGGCTGAGAACTCTGGGTTTGCAGTTCAGACTAAATCACTTGCTATTATGTTTTATGAGGATGTTTTAGAGTTTTGTAGGGTATTAAATCTTGATACTACTATGGTTATTAAGTATTTCGAAGGTAGTATTGTTGTTAAAAGAGACTCTAGGAATGTACCAAGTGATAATGATTATAAAAAGGCTGAGTTTATGTTAAAAGCAAGTGAGACACTACAAGATAAGAAGATGGCTAATTTCGTAGCTATGGAAGCTCTAAAGCTGATTGCAGGAGAGAGTATAGTAGAAGATTATGATATTGTGGTTATTTTGAATGAGGTTATCCATATGACTAAAGGTAAATCTCTTAATCAAATTAAAGCTATGAAAAAGGATGCTGAAGAAATGATGAAGAAAGAAAATGCTAGTAGTGAGGTTAAGGAATTTATGATGTCGGTATTTGACAGAGCTATATTAAGAAAGATGTTTTAAATATAATTTTTAAAGCCACTCGAAAGGGTGGTTTTTTAATTAAAAAAGTTATAACGGAAAGTAGGTGAAACTGTGAAGCAAATATTGAGGCAAGACGATTCGGACAGGCTTTTATCAGCTATGCAATTTAGAGATTATGTCTGGCCAAACAATCCAACGACATTTGAAACATCTTTTATTAAAAAGACTGTTCAAAATCATTATCCTTTTACTAACTTTGTTGAGATAGAAGAACTAGGAATAATAAGAGAAATGAAAGGTGAAGGAGAATTTGTAGGCGAAGGAGCTTATGAAGAGTTTTCAAAAATGGCTGTTAAGTGTTTTTATGGTACTGAAGCTGGACTTTTAAAGCATCCTACTTTATCACCTACTATGGTAAAAATGACAGAATTAAAGCTAATGCAAGAACCTACACCAAACTATGTTAAATACTCATTTACTTTTCAGGAGAATAAACCACCTGTAGCTAATGCAGTTAGTATTCCAACAGTAGTCCAAAATAATACTGTAAATGATGCTGTTAAATTGCTAGAAAGCACTAAAGAAAATGCTGATACTCCAATAACTAATATAGATTACAAGATTAAACAAGGTGATACTCTTACCAGAATTGCTAAGCAGTATGGTACAACTATTGATGAAATACTTAAATTGAATAAAGGCATTAAGAACCCTAACTTGATTATAGCTGGAAAGAATTTGAATATTCCTGTGAAAGCGAAGTGATTTTATGAGTGAGTTACAAGCATATATAAAAAACAGGAAGAAAAATAAAGCTTGGACGGTTAAGAGGATAAAAGAGTATAGCTATGAAATAAGTATGGATATACCTGCTGATGAGTTTAGACTTTCTCTTTCAAATATTAAAAATGAGCAAGGAGAAGGAGG
>CAZFTH010000102.1:0-5872 GCA_964521745.1 uncultured Peptostreptococcaceae bacterium | reverse complement strand
AAATTTAGACTTTTTTGGTACAATTAAATGTAATATCTATATATTCTAAAAAAACGATATAAGAGGTGAACTATGAACAAAAATATTAAGATTTTGGTAATAGTCCTTGTAATAGGAGTCTTGGCAGCTATTTATTTCAATAAAAATTTATCTGATTCAAGTGAAAATACTCAAATGGATAATACTGACTTAAGTACTAATAAAACTGAGGAAAGCTATAAAACTACAACAAATGAATATCATGATTTGGCAATAGAAAATGGATATCCTACATTTTTAGAGTTTACAACTTCAACTTGCCCAGCTTGTAAGTATATGGAACCGACCATAGAAGAAGCTAAAATAAAATTTAAGGGGAAAGCCAACGTAGTTGTTGTAAATTTAGATCTTCAGGAAAATGCTCATTTGGCGATGGCGTATAATGTAAGAGTAGTTCCGACCTTAATATTTCTAGATTCAGATGCAGTCATAACATCAAGAGCTGAAGGAGTTACAACTTTATCTGATATAGAGAAAATGCTAAAAGAAGCGGGGATGGAGTAATGGACGTCGTACTTCAAATGTTTTCTGAATTTATGCTAGAGCATGTCTATATGGCTGTTCCGATAGCTTTTTTAGCGGGTGTCATATCAGCTTTTAGTCCGTGTGTACTCACAACAATTCCTTTGGTTATAGGCTATATGGGCAATAGTAAAATATCAGATAGAAAAAAAGGGCTATTATATTCTCTGGTATTTACTTTAGGCTTAAGCATAACCTTTATTGCATTAGGATTTCTGACAGCTTATGTAGGAATGATTTTTTCTGGATATGGGAAGCTTATATATCTAGTACTAGCTTTTATTATGATAGGAAGTAGTTTGAATATACTTGGGATTATAAATTTCAAAAAACAGGAAAATGCTTGTAGTATAGAAGAAAAGCCAGTGAAAAAAGGCTTATTTGGCATATTCACCTTAGGCCTATTTGGTGGATTTGCAGCTTCACCTTGTGCTACTCCTGTACTTGCAGCTATTCTTTCTTTTGTAGCAAGCAGAGGAAATCCAGTTCTAGGAGTTTTTATGCTGATGGCTTACAGTATAGGAAATAGCATACTTGTAATTGTTGCTGGAGTTTCGGTATCTACTTTAAATAGCCTTGTTACTCAGCCTAAATATATAAAGCTTGCGAACACATTAAAAAATGTTTTGGCTATTTTTATATTATTTGCTGGATTATATGTGTTTTACCTAGCAGTATAGTTAATTAAATATATGACTATAGAGAAATAGTAGTCAATAATTTCATTTTTTATACTATAAGATGTATTGTGTTAAACAAAAAAGGAAGTTGCTTTCATTTAGGACAAAAGCACTTCCTTTTTTGTTTAATATAAAAATTTTAGTTTAAGATAATAATGTTAAAAAAACATAATTACTAAGCTCAAAGCCTTTTAATGTAAGTCTTACTTTGGAAACATCATAAATTAAAAGACCTTCATTTAAGAGTTTATCTAATTTGGGCTTGTAACTTGCTAAAAAATCTATACTAAATCTCGAATTTATATCTTCAAAATTAATGCCTTCCTTCATTCTGAGTCTTAAAAATATCCATTCTTCAAAGGCCATAGTATCATTAATGATTTCTGTGCTTTCTATTGGCAAACTATTTTTTGATAATAAACCGATGTATTCCTCTATGCTACTGGTATTAGAATATCTGTTGTTATCGAAAAAAGAATGTGAAGAAACTCCAAAACCCAAATAAGGCTTAATTTTCCAGTAAGTTATATTGTGGCTACACTTTCTACCAGCAAGAGCAAAATTAGATATTTCATAATGCTCATAGCCAGCTGATGTAAGCATATTTACGGCTAACTCATACATGTCTATATCTTCATCCTCGGTTGGGAAGGTTATCTTGTTTTCTTTATGAAGCTTATATAGGGCAGTACCTTCTTCTAGTATAAGGGAGTAGCATGATATATGAGCTGGTTTTAAAGTCAATACTTTTTGAATAGAGTTTTCAAATGATTTAATAGTTTGATTTGCAATTGCATACATCAAATCTATATTAATATTATTAATGTCGTGAGCTTTGAGGATATCTATGGATTCTTCAAGATCTTTGAAGCTGTGAATTCGATTTAATACATTAAGCTCTATTTCATTTGCAGACTGAAGTCCAAGGCTTGCTCTATTGATGCCATAATGCTTCATGGTATCAGCTTTTTTTGAAGTAATAGTTTTAGGATTTGCTTCTACAGTATATTCTATATTATTTGAATTACAATTTAGTTGTAATATTTCATCTATATTTTTAATCAGATATTCAAATAAAACGTCACTTAAGCTAGTTGGTGTGCCACCCCCTATGAATATAGTGGAGATTTGATTGTTTTCAATTGTTGATTTATATAATAGTAGCTCTTTTAATAAAGCATTTATATATGGTTTGTGAAAAGCAGTTGAATTTGCAAAGGAAACAAAATCGCAATAAGAGCATTTGCTAAGACAAAATGGAATATGAAAATATAAACTTATTTTTTCTTTTTCTGGATAATTCATAATTGATTACTCCTCTTTGCTAAATCTTATTCTAACTTGATATATTATACTCTACAGTATCCAAATAAAAAATAAAATAAATATTAGAAAAATAAATATTAAGATGTTGACAAGTCAAAATAGAATAGTTATTATATATTTAGAGTTAGCACTCAAACATAATGAGTGCTAACAAATAAAACGATAAGTATTCAATATAGATGTATTTGTTTGATAAAACGAGGTGACAGTATGGCGTCAAACTTGGAGTTGAGCGATAGAAAGCTTAGAATATTACAGTTTATAATTCAAGAATATATAGAGACGGCTGAACCCGTAGGTTCTAGGACTATTTCAAAAAATAAAACGTTAGGCGTAAGTGCTGCTACTATAAGAAATGAAATGGCAGACCTTGAAGAAATGGGCTTATTATTACAACCTCATACTTCAGCTGGAAGAATTCCTTCCCATGATGCTTATAGACTTTATGTGGATAAGTTAATGGGAGTTATTGGACTTAATAAAAAGGAAAAAGATGATATTGAAGGAGCACTTGTTGGCAATATAGAGCAAATACAAGAATTGCTTCAAGATTCCTTAGCTTTATTAACTCAAATTACAAACTATACATCTTTAGCAATATCTCAGAAAGTTGAGAAATCAAAAAAAATTAAACAACTTAACTTGGTTCATATAGATTCTATGACAGCTGTCTTAATAATGGTTATGGAAGATGGAACAGTAAGAAATAGTAAATTTAAACTTAGCGTTTCTGTTTCAGAAGAAAAACTTGAGCTTATATCAAAGACCTTAAATGATAATATAAGGGGGAAAATTATAGAAGATTTTGATATGAATTTTATAAATTATATCAAACATCAAATCAAAGAATACAATAAAATTTTTGATGACATGTTTAATGTTATGAAATCCAATATGGATAAAAATCTTTCTTTTAATGTATTGTTAAACGGAGCTACAAATATTTTTAATTTTCCAGAGTTTAGTGATATAGGAAAAGCTAAGTCATTTTTAAATCTTCTAGAGCAAAAAAATGAAATTGCAAGCCTTATGGAAGAAAAAGGAATAAGAAAAGGTAATGTAAATATTATAATTGGTGATGATTCAATTGATGATGTACTTGGAAGTTGTTCTATTATCACCACAGAGTATGAATACAAAGGAAAAACAATCGGAAAGCTTGGAATAATTGGACCAAAGAGGATGGATTATGATAGAGCTTACTCTGTTATGAATTACATTACTAAGCGCCTTAATAAACTTATGAACAATACTTGATAAATATATAAAGTATAAGAAAGGAGGATTGGAATTGTTTAAGAATGATGAGACCTTAAATAAGGAGAAAGACACTACAGAAAATAAACAGAAAGACACAAATATAAATCAAAAGGAGCAAGGAATGACTCAAGATAATATAAGTGAGGTTGATGAACAAGAGGAAATCATAGAAAACGAAGAAGAAATAAATGAAATAGAGAAACTTCAACAAGAAATTGAAGATATGAAAGCATTAGCTCAAAGAACTCAAGCTGATTTTATGAATTACAAAAAAAGAGTTGAGAAAGAAAAAAATGAAATTGCAATTTTTGCAAATGAGAAGATAGTAACAGAAATGCTAACTGTTATAGATAACTTTGAGCGTGCTTTACAAAGTGAGAAAGAAAATGCAGATACATCTTTTTATAAAGGAGTTGAGCTGATATTAAAGCAGCTAATGGATACTCTTTGTAAGTTTGGTTTAGAAGAAATAGATGCTTTAAATCAAGATTTTAATCCTAATTTTCATCATGCTGTTATGAAAGAAGAGTCAGATGAACCTGATAAAGTTATTGATGTACTTCAAAAAGGATATATGTTAAAAGAAAGAGTTCTAAGACCATCTATGGTAAAAGTTAGCAAATAGCATTAGTTAAAAAAATTATAATGTATATTTCAATTTTATATTTATTTTATTATTGATTTCTAAGGAGGAAAATTTAATGGCAAAAACAATAGGTATAGATTTAGGAACAACAAATTCATGTGTATCAGTTATGGAAGGTGGAGAACCAGTAGTAATTCCTAATGCTGAAGGTATGCGTACAACTCCATCAGTAGTTGCTTTTTCAAAAGATGGTGAAAGAATAGTTGGAGAACCTGCAAGAAGACAATCTGTGACAAATCCAGATAGAACTATAGCTTCTATCAAAAGAGAAATGGGAAGAGACCACAAAGTTACAATAGATGGAAAAGATTATTCACCACAGGAGATTTCAGCTATTATATTACAAAAATTAAAATCAGATGCTGAAGCTTATCTTGGAGATACTGTAACAGAAGCTGTAATTACAGTTCCGGCATACTTTACTGATGCTCAGAGACAAGCTACTAAGGATGCTGGTAAAATAGCAGGACTAAATGTAAAAAGAATTATAAATGAGCCTACGGCTGCATCTTTAGCTTATGGTTTAGATAAAATTGATCATGAAGAAAAAATTCTAGTATTTGACCTTGGTGGAGGAACATTTGATGTATCTATCTTAGAAATCGGAGATGGAACATTTGAAGTTTTATCAACTAGCGGAAACAATCAGCTAGGAGGAGACGATTTTGATGAAGTGCTTGTAAACTATATAGCTGACGAGTTTAAAAAGACTGAAGGTGTTGACTTAAGACAAGATAAAATGAGCCTTCAAAGACTAAAAGATGCTGCAGAAAAAGCTAAAAAAGAGCTTTCATCTACTTTAAGCACTAATGTAAATCTTCCTTTTATCACTGCAACTGCAGAAGGACCTAAGCACCTTAATATGGATATTACTAGAGCTAAATTTGATGAACTTACATCATTTTTAGTAGAAAAAACAATGGAACCAACTAGAAAAGCTTTAGCGGATTCAGGCTTATCAGCATCAGATTTAAACAAAGTTATACTTGTAGGTGGTTCAACTAGAATCCCAGCTGTACAAGAAGCAATAAAAAAATTCACTGGAAAAGATCCTCATAAAGGAATTAATCCAGATGAGTGTGTGGCAGTAGGAGCAGCAATTCAAGCAGGAGTACTTGCTGGAGATGTAAAAGATGTACTGTTACTAGATGTTACACCTTTATCATTAGGAATTGAAACTTTAGGAGGGGTATTTACTAAAATAATAGAAAGAAATACTACTATTCCTACAAAAAAATCTCAAGTATTTTCTACAGCAGCAGACAATCAAACTGCAGTAGATATACACGTTCTTCAAGGAGAGCGTTCTATGGCAGGAGACAACACTACTTTAGGAAGATTCCAACTTATGGATATTCCAGCAGCTCCTAGAGGAATTCCTCAAATAGAAGTTACTTTT
>CAZFTH010000101.1:0-5927 GCA_964521745.1 uncultured Peptostreptococcaceae bacterium | reverse complement strand
TTGCTATCAGAGAAGGCGGAAGAACTGTTGGCGCTGGTGTTGTTGCTACAATCGTAGAGTAATTAAAGCCTTAACTTATATGCGAGCTTTTGCAAATTTGCAAAAGCTCGTTTTTAATTTTTTGTATTTACTAGTGATTGCTTTTTATTTAATGATATATATAAAAAATAGTTTTTGCATAAATAAATTTCTTAAATATTTTGAAAAATCAGATATTGAGCACGGCCAAGTATTGAGGAGACGCTACTGAAGCAGTTAATGCTGTTAAAAGACTTACATCTCAAGATAAAGTGCTATACTGGGTCCTAATGCAAGTGGACAAGCTATATCTATATCTGGAGTGCTTGACCAGATGAAAGTAGCTAACATAGCTACCGTTGCAACTAATCCTAAAGTAACAGTAAATGATGATGGAAGCGTCAAGCCATATAATTTTAGAGTTTGTTTTATTGACCCATATCAAGGTGCAGTAGCAGCTGGATATGCAGCTGATAAATTAAGCTTTACTAAAGCAGCTATATTATACGATGTAACAAGTGATTATTCTCAAGGGCTTACTGAATTCTTTGAGAAAACGTTTACAGAAAAAGGCGGAACTATAGTAGCTAAAGAAGGATTTAAAGCTGGAGATGTTGATTTTAGAGCACAACTTAGTAAAATCAAAGAAGCACAGCCGGAAGTAATTTTTATGCCTTATTATTATAAAGAAGTTGCCCTTAGTGCAAATCAAGCTAGAGAACTGGGGATTACATCAGTGTTAATGGGTGGAGATGGCTGGCCATCAGATCAGCTTATTGAAATGGCTAGTGATGCTATAGAAGAAAGTTTTGTAGTTAATCATTTGGATTTTAATGATCCTGAAATTATGCCTTTCCAAGATAAATATAAAGCTAAATATAATAAAAATTTAGAAATTAATGGATACTTAGTTCATGATGCGTTTAAATTATTTGAGCAAGCAGTAATAAATGCAAATTCAACAGATTCCGAAGCTATAGCAAAGGCTATGTCTACTACACAAGTAAAAGGAATCACAGGGAATATTAACATAAGTCCAGAAACACATAACCCTGAAGGTAAAGAAGCTGCGATAATTAAAATTACTGGTGGAAACTATGAATTCCAAGAAAAATATGCGGCTGAATAAATCTTTTTAGATTTAAAAAATAATAGCAAAGTCTTCTTTAATATTTAAAAGAAGACTTTGCTATTTAATCTATAAGATTGACCTAATATGATATAGGAAAGGGGTTAACTCAATGATTGGATTCATACAGCAGATGATTAACGGCTTATCCATTGGAAGTGTTTATGCATTAATGGCAGTTGGATACTCGCTTGTTTATAGTATTATGAACTTCTCAAATTTTGCTCATGGAGGAGTCATAATGATTGGTTCCTACATAGGTTTTTTTGTATTTCGTTATTAAATTTTAGTTTTCCTCTTGCATTTGTAACTGCGGCACTTGGTTCTGGATTACTTGCAGTATTGCTTGAGAAAGTAGCTTATAATCCACTTAGAAAAAGAAATGCTCCATTTTTATACTTTATAATTTCTGCTATGGGAGCATCAATTTTTTTAGAAAATATAGTAGTAGCTACAATTGGACCCACATTTAGAACTTATCCAGCAGTCTTTTCAACTACCCCTATACAAATAGGGGAACTTACAATAGGAAGACTAGATGTTTTGATGTTTGTGATTTCTGCCATAAGCTTAAGTATATTGGTTTATATAATAGAAAAAACTAAAATAGGGCTAGCGATTAGAGCTACATCATACAGTTCAAAAGGAAGTACACTAATGGGAGTAAATGTAGATAAAGTTATATTTACAATATTTTTGTTAGGAGGAATACTGGCAGGTATCGCAGGTATACTTTTTGGTATGAAATATACTGTATATCCACAAATTGGTAATATAACTATGAAATCTTTTATTGCTGCTGTATTTGGAGGTCTAGGAAGTTTGCAAGGAGCAGTAATAGGTTCGATTTTACTAGGTTTAATAGAAACGATAACTTCAGGTTATTTTTCGTCGCAATATAGAGATTTAATAGCTTTTGCACTGCTTATTCTTGTACTTATATTTAGACCCACAGGAATTATGGGTAAATCTAACGAAGATAAGGCATAGGGAGGGATATTATGGATATGTATTATGTGCAAGGGATACTGATACTAGCTGGAATAAATCTCTTAACAGTGTTAGGCTTATCTCTTCTTACTGGATTCACAGGGCTTTTTTCATTTGGACATGCAGGCTTTATGGCGATTGGTGCATATATGACTACTATGATGACTGTTAAACTTGGTCTTCCGTTTATCCCTGCTCTTTTAGTGGGTGGTTTATCAGCGGCACTTATAAGTTTGATTATAGGAAGATTTACACTTAATTTAAAAGGAGATTATTTTTGTATAGCAACTCTTGGATTTGGAGAAGCAATTAGACTTATTTTAGATAATATTCAATATTTTGGTGGTTCAAGAGGTTGGGCTGGGATTCCTTTATATACAAGTTTTTGGAATGTAATAATTATAGATATTGTTGCCATTATAGTGATGGTATTTATAATTAATTCTAGACATGGTAGAAATATGAAAGCTATAAGAGAGGAAGAACTAGCATCTCAAATAGTAGGAATAAATGTATTTAGATATAAAATGATATCACTAGGAATCAGTGCACTATATGCAGGAGTTGCTGGAGGAATGCTTGCACATTATCTAGGATACTTACAGCCACTTATGTTCCAAATGGTTAAATCCACAGAACTTACAATTATAGTTATTTTTGGGGGGCTTGGAAGTATTACTGGAAGTGTAATAGGAGCAATACTTCTTACAGCACTTCCTGAGATACTTAGAGACTTCTATCAATGGAGACTGGTAATATATGGTTTAGCTGTAATCGCTATTATGATAGGTAGACCTAGAGGTCTTATGGGTGGAAAAGAACTTAACTTTAGATTTATAAAGAAATTATTAAAAAAAGAAAAAGAGGTGAATATTTAATGAGCGATATGCTAACATTAAAAAATGTCACCAAAAAATTTGGAGGACTGACAGCAGTTGGTGGAGTTGATTTTACCATAAAGAAGGGTGAAATATTTGGACTTATAGGACCAAATGGTGCAGGCAAGACTACAATATTTAATTTAATCACTGGTATATATGGACTTACAGAAGGAGATGTTCTATTTGAAGGAAAATCTATTACTGGACTAAAACCATTTCAAATAGCAAATACTGGTATAACGAGAACTTTTCAAAATATTAGATTATTTAAAAATTTAACGACATATGAAAATGTCTTAATTGCTTGCCACAAGTCAGCTAGTTATGGACTTTTAGACAGTGTGTTTAGAACAAAGAAATTTAAAAATGAAGAAAGACTACTTGCAAAAAAAGCAGGAGAATTAATGGAACTTATGGGTCTTACTCAGAATAAGAATATGCTAGCGTCAAATTTGCCCTACGGACTTCAAAGAAGATTAGAAATTGCTAGAGCTTTAGCTCTTAATCCAAAGTTGATATTGCTAGATGAACCGGCTGCTGGAATGAATCCAGAAGAAACACTTAGGCTTATGGAGCTTATAAGGGAAATAAGAGATAAACTCGATGTGACTGTTCTAGTAATAGAGCATCACATGGATCTTATTATGGGCGTTTGTGATAAGATTTTCGTACTTAATTTTGGCCTACCCTTAGCTGAAGGATCTCCCAAAGAAATCCAAGATGATAAAAATGTAATCGAAGCTTATCTTGGAAAGGAGGAGGAATAGATGCTGCAAATAAAAAATTTAAATGTATATTATGGTGGAATACATGCACTAAGGGGAGTGTCTATTGATGTAAAAGAAGGCGATGTTGTATCTATAATAGGTTCTAATGGAGCAGGGAAATCTACACTACTTAATTGTATTAGCGGAATAGTTAGACCTAAAGAAGGAGAAATTCTATACAAAGGTCAACAATTAGCAAAAGCTCCGCATAAAATAGTTGAATCTGGGATATGTCAAGTTCCTGAAGGCAGAATCATATTTGCAAATCTAACTGTAAAAGAGAATCTATATATGGGAGCTTTTCTTAGAAAAGATAAGGATAAGATTGAAGAAGATTTAAAGGGCATATTTAAGCTTTTTCCAAGACTTGATGAGAGGATTAATCAGATTGCAGGAACTCTTTCTGGAGGAGAGCAGCAGATGCTTGCTATGGGAAGAGGTATAATGAGCAATCCAGATCTTGTGCTTTTAGATGAACCATCACTAGGTCTTGCACCACTTTTTATTAAAACTATATTTGAAATAGTTGAAGAAATTCAGAAGATGGGAAAAACAATTCTACTCGTAGAGCAAAATACGTATAAAGCTCTTTCAGTAGCAAATAAAGCATATATTTTGGAGCAGGGAGTTGTTACCTTGGAGGGTAATGCAAAAGATTTACTAAAAGATGAGAGAATCCAAGAAGCTTATTTAGGAAAAAAACATTAGAGTATATAATCATGAAGTCGTAATTTCGAATAAAAATAATAACTTTACTATAAAAAACTTGGATATATTTTTAATTTAAGGTATAATTAATAGGTTGAGAAAGTGAAAAAATCTGTGTTTTAAACAGATTTTTTTACTTTCAAAAAAGTAGAATAATAATTATGGATTATTCTGAAAAATCTAGCTAAAAAAAACTTCTAAAAAACTTTAAAAATAAACAAAAAAAGCTTGCATTAGGTATAATGCTGATATACAATATAGTAGTGTGTTTTTTAAGGAATGCGATGATGTAGAAGGTTGCTAAGTTTTGCTTGGGTAATTTCTACGGAGTATGCAACATCTAGAATGGGGCGACGAGACGCTGAAAGGCTGTTTTTTTTTAAACACACTTTAGAAACACCCGGAACAGTTTTCAGAGGTCGAGTCGTACGATAATCGTACGATAGGAGGTAAATAAATGTCAAACAATCAAAAGATTAGAATCAGATTGAAGTCTTACGATCACAGAATCCTAGACATGTCAGCTGAAAAAATTGTAGAGACGGCTAAAGGAACAGGAGCATCTGTTTCAGGACCAATTCCGCTACCTACAGAAAAACAAATAATCACAATTTTAAGAGCGGTTCACAAATACAAAGACTCTAGAGAACAGTTCGAAATCAGAACTCATAAGAGACTTATAGATATTAGCAACCCAAGCTCTAAAACAGTTGATTCTCTAATGAGACTTGACCTGCCAGCAGGTGTAGACATAGAAATCAAACTGTAAAATGCACAAAGAAGTTAAGGTATTTTAAATAGATAGATACCTTATCTTAGTATGATTGCTCAGCAATCCGCTGTAAGATTAATGGAGGTGTACTTAATGAAAGCAGTACTAGGAAGAAAATTAGGAATGACTCAAGTTTTCTCTGAAGATGGAAAATTAGTTCCAGTAACAGTAATTGAGGCAGGACCTATGGTAGTAACACAAATTAAGAACAAAGAAACTGATGGCTACGAAGCTGTTCAGGTTGCTTTTGGAGAAGCTAAAGAAAAGAGAGTTAACAAACCTCTTAGAGGACACTTTGCAAAAGCAGGAGTAGGCTTTAAAAAATTCGTAAGAGAGTTTAAAGTTGAAGATTTATCGGCTTATTCTTTAGCTCAAGAAATCAAAGTAGACGTATTTGAAGCTGGAGAAAAAGTAGATGCTATAGGAACTTCAAAAGGTAAGGGATTCCAAGGACCTATAAAAAGACATAATCAAAGTAGAGGACCTATGACTCACGGTTCTAGATATCACAGAGGACCTGGTTCGATGGGAGCGGCTTCTGATCCATCAAGAGTTTTCAAAGGTAAAAAACTTGCTGGACACATGGGAGCTGAAAGAGTAACTATTCAAAATCTTGAAGTAGTTAAAGTAGATGTAGAAAAAAATCTTATCCTTATTAAAGG